>DATMBG010000036.1 GCA_035559535.1 Candidatus Limnocylindrales bacterium | reverse complement strand
AACGGAGTCTTCTATGCCTACAATCCCCTTACCAAGACCTGGGCAAGTCGAATTATGCAAACCCAACCTGCTGGGAGTTCTGTGGGTACTTTGGCTTTTCATGCACTGGATTATGATCCGGTAGATAACGTATTTATTTTTCTTGCAGATTCTGCTTCAGGTAGACGTACCTGGGCTTACCGCTATGGAGGGGGTACTCCTTCTACATCGGCTCCCATAATCTCGAATATCCTCGTTTCCTCCATTACCGCAAATTCAGCTACCATTTCATGGACCACAAATACTCCTTCTACCACGAAAGTAGAATATGGGCCTACCACCAGCTATGGAAATTCTACTCCTCTCAACTCCACACTCCTGACCAGCCACTCGGTTACCCTCTCCGGCCTCAATGCTAACACCCTTTACCACTATCGGGTAAGTTCTGCTGATGCCGCAGGGAACCTGGCAGTGTCCACCGACCAGACCTTTATGACCCTTACAGCTACAGTTCTTCCCACCCCAACTCCTACTCCTACCTCTACTCCTTCTTCTACTCCACCACCCTCTTCTGGATCAACCCAGATAGGCGGAGTTCTTATGCCGTCACTACAGGATGAGAAAAACACTTACCGATCATGGGGATGGACCTGGAATACTTCCCAGGAGCCGAACTTCCCTTCAGACTCTACTTATGTTGTGAGTGACCCGGATATTCATGGAGAGACGGAGGGAGATGATTTATGGACCTACCTCATGATGTATCGTCGCACCGGGCAAAAAGGATATTTAGATCGGGCAACTGCCTGGGCGAATTATTTTGAGAATGTGATGTTAACGTGTCCAGGTGATTATTATACAACCTATTGTTATGATCGTGATGCGTTTGGGTTGGATCATGCCTATGGATGGGGATTACTTGCCTGGTACGAATATACAGGTGATACAAAGGCACTGACTACAGCAGAAAGTATTGGTGCAGATATTGAAGCCATCTGGAGTAAGAGAGTCAACAACAATTATCCGGTGCCAGGACAATTTAGTATGTCATACTATGGGGCCCGGCAACCTGCACGGCATTTACTCCTTATCACCCGTCTTGCAGAGGTTACCAAAAAACAACGTTGGATCGATTTACGTGATAAGCTCATCGATCTTTGGTTACAATCCCCTGATTGGGACTCTAATTACGGTATGTATTTTGTAGGAGATTGGCAGACGGATTATGTGGCAGGAGCAGGTACCTATGCCAGCGGTGTGCGGATGCAGTCTTCATTTTCACTTGGTATATTAGGTGAAGCCTTCGAGCACGCCTATCGAACCACAGGGCGAGCGGAACTTAGGAATCGCATGATCGCCATGGCACGGTTCGTTGATAAATATGGACTTGATCCGGTCTATCAATATACCTCAAGCTGGTTTGGAGTAAAAAATGGTCAATCCTGGCAAAAATATTCTGCACAAACGCCGGTTACATTCTGGGATCCTGTCTATACAGAATCTCTGGTGAATATATTAGTGCGTGGATATAAATATACCGGTGATCGTACACTCTACGACCGGGCAAAATACTTCTTTAATCGTGGTACAAAAGGTATTTACGGAGAACCCGTAAAACGGGCTGCAAGTGATACTCAAGTTGGGCATTTCATCGATACGATCTTCGACTCCTCATCAGGTAATTTCTATCTCGGCTATAATAAAGGCGAATTGCAATATACCTATGCTATTTTTGAAAATGGTGGTTCACCAACCGTATTAGGGACTGTTCCTCCATCTCCAACTCCTGTTTCTAGTTCGACACCGACCCCGACGCCGACTCCTAAACCTGCTTCAACTCCAACGCCCACACCTAAGCCGACTGCAACCCCAATTGAGAAGCCTAAATCTGTTCCAACTGCGACCCCAACCCCGACTCCTAAACCTGCTTCGACTCCAACGCCGATTCCAACGCCAGCTTCTGACTCCAATGAGCTTTCCCTGACCTGGGGAACATCTGGCGATAAACCGGTACCTGAAGATTACGATGGAGATAAAAAAGCGGATGTTGCCGGATGGAGATCCACGGAAGGAAATTGGTATGTAGCCCTTAGCACCGGTAATCCTATCATCCAAACCTGGGGAACATCTGGCGATAAACCGGTACCTGAAGATTATGATGGGGATGGAAGAGCGGATTTTGCAGTTTTCCGACCTTCCCAGGGAACCTGGTACATTTTGAGATCCTCAGGTAAATCCCTGATCCAGAAATTTGGAAGTTCTTCAGATATTCCAGTTCCAGGTGACTATGATGGAGACGGAATTGCCGATATGGCTATCTTTAGACCTTCTACAGGTGGATGGGCTGTCATACCGTCCCATGGAGGAGATATAATAAGAGTGATATGGGGACAGAACGGAGATATTCCGGTACCTGCAGATTATGATGGGGATGGAAGGGCCGATATGGCGGTTTGGCGCCCCAGTACGGGAACCTGGTACATTCTCTTATCCACCGGCGGAATTAAAATAACACCCTATGGGCTATCCCAAGATATTCCGGTACCTAGAGATTATGATGGGGATAAGAAGGCCGATATAGCAGTTTGGCGACCCAAAGATGGAAGCTGGCACATCCTTTTCAATAAGCTGGCTTCCACCCTCACCCCTGCACCAGTTCCAGCTTCAAATACAACCTTTACCTTAAAGTCTGTGACCATCTCAGGCCAGGTAAAAGACATGCTGGGTAGAGCTATCAAAGGGGTTAGTATAACCCTCAGTGGAACGCAAGTTAAGACCACTCAAACCGATAGATATGGAAACTATAGGTTTGAAGGTCTGACCCAGGGTGGGGACTATACCCTGACGCCATCTAAAGAAAGGTACCTGTTTAATCCTAGAACTCAGCCTTTAGCCGATTTAATGACGGATATGGTCGTAAACTTTACCGGAATAAGGTAAAGGTTCCTGCCCAAAAACTTCCACCCCTTCCCCCGAGGTTCTGAAAGCCTCGGGGGCTTTAAAAACCTTCCTAAATTCTTCGCCAACTCAAAATTCTGGTTGACGCTCTATTCCTAAAACTCTTATATTTCTTCCATAGGCTTTCAGGAAGTCTTTACAATAAAAGCCCCTGAATGAGGGTAGAGTAATACCTTTCCAAGTTGAAAAGGATACTCCGGCCTGTCATCGCCGATAATGGCAGGAGCGAAGCGATTGGTTTGGTAATAAGTCGAAAGGTATTAATCCCAAAGATTCTCATAGCCCTTCATTAAAAAAGAGGAGAATGTATGGCAACCAGTACGACCCTCTCCATTATCGTACCTGTATACAATGAGCAGTACCTGGTTCAGGCAAGTCTCAACCGCCTTCAGGTACTCGGTGAGTCACCCCTATTAAGCCGGATCAAGGTGATCGTGGTTGACGATTACTCCACCGATCAAACGGAAGCTTCGCTAAAACAATTCCAAAAGTCCTGGGAAGCAAATCCCTGGAGCCCTAAATTCGAATGGATATTCCTCCATCATGAAGAAAACCAGGGAAAAGGAGCTGCCATCCGAACCGGTCTTGAGTATGTAGATACCGAACTGGTGGTGATCCATGATGCAGATCTGGAGTATCATCCCCGGGATTTATTGAAAATGATTCCTCTATTTTTAGAGGAAGATGCAGATGCAGTTTTCGGATCCCGTTTTTTAGCCGGTGAATTTAAGCGGGTCCTCTTCTTCCGCCATGCTCTGGGGAATAGTCTCCTTACCTTCCTCTGTGACCTGGTCTGTGATCTCAACATTACAGACATGGAAACATGTTACAAAATGGTCCGAACCTCGCTTCTAAAGAGTATCCCCCTGGAGAGTTGTGACTTTCGCATAGAACCTGAAATAACCATCAAATTGGCGAAACGGGGGGCCCGTATCTTCGAGGTCCCTATCAGTTACTCGGGTCGAACTTATCAGGAAGGCAAAAAGATCAACTGGAAAGATGGACTATTGGCGCTTGGAGCTATCCTCAAATACGCGGTTTCCGATCAAATCTATACGGCAGATAAATATGGAAGTGAAATTCTGGCTCGCCTGAACCGGGCTCCAAGATTCACACGCTGGATGGCAGATACGGTACGACCCTACATCGGGAAACGAGTTCTGGAAATCGGAGCCGGAATCGGGAATATAACGCTAAATCTGACCCCTCAGCCAGTCTATTGGGCAACTGATGTTAATCCGCTGTATTTAGACAGTCTTCGTAAACTCTGTTCCACTCGACCCTATCTTCACGTCACCTTCACAGATGTGACCGATCCGGGTTCCTTTCCCAAAGGTCAACAGTTTGATACAGTCATCTGTCTCAACGTTATTGAACATGTAAAGGACGATGTTGCTGCCTTACAAAACATCCGAAATGTCTTAGAAGATAAAGGACGGGCCATCGTTCTGGTTCCACAAGGACCCAACCTCTACGGAAGTTTAGACCGGGTTCTGGGACACTACCGGCGATACACCAAAGAACAATTGATCTCTGTGGGAATAAAGGCCGGTTTCCACGTCCAGGAAGTGTTGGAATTCAATCGAGCCGGTGTGATCGGATGGTGGCTAAACGGTCAGGTCTTGCCACAAAAAACCTTCGGATTCGGACAAATCAAAATGTTAAATCTCCTGGTCCCACTGTTCAGAAGAATGGAATCCTGGCTTCCACTTCCACCTCTCTCACTTATCGCCATCTTCGAGAAAGTCCCGGATCGTAAAGAATAGCTTTTTTATATCAAGCGGGATACTTAACCTACTGAATACCTGCTGACTTTCTCTAGAGGACTTTCCGGGGTATCTTTTTTATCTCGAAGGGGACCTCCTGTCTCACCCTGGGCTGGGTCGAAGGGTGAATTCTTCGCTGCTAACCCCGAAAGATTCTCTCTTCCACAGGCTCAGAACCCAGTCGATCCAAATTCAGATGGTGATGTAACTGTAACAATTCAGTAGATGTCACTTTTTTCTGTCTGAACACCCCCCTGGCCCCCCTCCAGGAGGGACTGACGTAGGGTTGCTGCTGCTGAAGTCCCTCCTGGAGGGGGGCCAGGGGGGTGTTTTTTCCACTTACTAAACAGTCATGACCCGTTGGGTCGCCACAAAGCGTGAAAATCGTAAGGCGATTTTCATAAGAAATTGTTACAGTTACGATGGTGATTTTTTACTTGCAAAAATAGAAGCTTTATGAGAAAGTTAAAAAACTAATAATCAATTCAATCCTAAACAAAACCCATTTATAACCGGCTAAAAAAACAGAATCGTGCAGTAAGTTAATTTACCTCAAAGGGTTAGATATGTCATCTATCGGGCTTATTTTCTCTACATTCAGTCTTATAACCTGTATAGGGCTGGCTTTATTTGTATTTTCCAGAAATTCTAAGCATATCGTCAACCGAAGCTTTTCCTTTGGGATGCTGGCCTTAGCTATTATAGAATTCGGGAATTTAATGGTCTCTGTTTCCTCGTCGATGGCTTCAGTGCTTTTCTGGAAACGGCTGGCTTTGGTTGGAGAAAGCCTTGCGGCTCCTAACTGGTTGCTTTTTAGTCTAACTTTTTCCAGGAGTAATTATCCCCAACTCCTGACCAAATGGAAGTGGGTTATTCTGGGAGTGTATCTTATCACTTTCACTTTTCTTGCTTTTATCTGGTCTGATGGATTTGTCTGGGCCCTCCCGGAACAATCCCCTGGAGAATTTCTTTTCCTGGGTCGAGTTGGGTATTATTTTTACATTTTCTTCCTGCTTACTTCTCTAAGCATTCTGGTAAATTTAGAAAGTACCCTTCGTGCTTCAACTGCGGTGAATAGGTGGAAAATTAAATATACCGCCGTAGGAGTTGGAGCGATCTTTGCTTTTTTCATCTACCTGAGTAGCCAGTACCTCCTTTTCTCGATACTCAACCTGGGTTTTCTTCCGGCCATCTCGGGCGTTATCTTTATCTCTACGGTTCTGATTGCCTTCTCCCTTGTCCGACATAGACTTCTGGATGTAGACGTCTTCGTCTCCAGGCAAGTTGTTTACCGTTCCTTAGCCGTTTCAATCGTCGGTGTCTATCTCTTGATACTGGGACTCGCCGGCCAACTTATGCGATATATTGGCGGGAGAGAAAGCGTTTCTTTACCTGTTTTATTTACCTTTATCACAACTTTAATTTTGGTAATAGTTTTGCTATCGGAAAATGTTCGACGAAAAGTTAAACTTTATATCAGTCAAAATTTTTATAAAAACAAATATGACTACCGGGAAAAGTGGTCGGAATTTACCGAAGGGCTTAGTTCCAAAATATCCTTGAAGGAACTTCTCCCGGCTATTATCGATCTCCTGGCCAAAACCATATGGGTAAATTATATCACCCTCTGGCTCTATGATGAGGAGAAAAATGAATTCTATCTGGCCAAAGGCATGAACATCTCAGAAACCTCTATAAAGATAAAAGGAAATAACAGCCTCATCCGTTATTTCAAGGACACAGGGGCTTTGATAAGCACTCAAGACCTGGATAAGGATCCAAGACTTTCTGCTATTTATGAAGAAAATAAGGATTTTTTCAAAGAAACGAAGGCAACCGTTTGTCTGCCTTTGATAAGTGGACAAACCCTGGTCGGTTTGATGACCTTAAGTAAGGAGCTAACCACCGGAACTTATACCTACGCAGACTATGAACTTCTCAAGACTATCGCCAATCAAGTTGCCAGCAATATCCTTATTGCGAAGTTGTCTCAAGAATCCATTGCTGCAAAGCAAATGGAAACTTTTCATCGACTTTCTTCCTTCGTCATTCATGATATCAAAAATTATATTTATATGCTCTCTCTGGTTCTTCAAAATGCCACCGACCAGCGTATGCGGGATCCAGAATTTCAACAGGATGTACTCAAGATGATGTCGGATCTGGTTTCAAAAATGCGGGATCTGACCACCAAGCTCTCGGCGACGCCCGATAAGTTGAAGTTAGAATTTAAAGAGGAGAACCTTAATCAACTGGTCGAGGAGATTATTTCTAAATTTCAGTTAAGTAGCTATAAAAAAGTTACGGTTGTTAAAGACTTGGGGGTAGTTCCCCAGATAAAAGTGGATTCTGAGCAGATCCAGAATGTCCTGATGAACCTGTTATTGAATGCAGCAGGGGCTATAGAAGAAAAAGGTGAGATCCGGGTAAGAACCTCCTGTGAAGATGGATGGATTACCCTAGCAGTATCAGATAATGGCCGTGGGATGTCTCGAGAGTTTATAGAAAACTCTCTTTTCAAGCCTTTTAAAACAACCAAGAAAAATGGTTTGGGAATCGGATTGTATCAATGTAAAACCATTATAGAGGCCCATGGAGGAAAGATCGAAGTAGAAAGTGAAGAGGGAAAAGGAAGTACCTTTACAATAAAACTCCCGAAGTAAAAAAATACGATACTTTTGCATTTTCTCGTAAGTTAAGTTATTGTAAGTTATTGATTTTATTTATCCACGAAGGGCCATATCTGAGACATGGGGATGCGGGGACATGGGGGGACGCGGGGACTTTAGGACTGGGAGACAATGGGACACGGAAACAGGGGAAATTCTGTCTCCGCGCCCCCATGTCCCGAAACTCCGCGTCTCAAAGTGGAAACAATTCTTTAAGCTATGCTAACAGATCAAGAAAAAGCCAGAATCTTAGTCGTAGATGACGAAGAACCCATCCGGAAACAGATCAAATGGGCCCTTTCCGAGGAATATCACGTCCTGCTGGCCGAAAATGAAGACATCGCCCTGAAACTCTTAAAAACCGAAAAACCCCACATCCTCCTGCTGGATCTGGGATTATCTCCCTCTCCGGGTGGTGAAGAGGGTCTGGAGTTGCTGCAAAAGGCCGTAGAGATGAGCCCTCAGACGAAGGTTATCATCGTGACCAGCAACGAATCCAAAGAAAATGCCCTCAAAGCCATCAAGATGGGGGCCCATGATTACTATCAGAAACCGATCAATGTGGAAGAGTTAAAGGTGATTATCCGGCGAGCGTTTCATGTGCAGAGATTAGAGCAAGAGAATTTGGCGTTGCAGCGGAAGGTGGAAGGGGAGAGCAAGTTTGAAGACATTCTGGGCAACTGTGAACAGATACGGGAGATGTTTGGATTATTGAAGCGGGTGGCACCGACGAATGTAACGGTCCTGATTTATGGGGAGAGTGGGACGGGGAAGGAGTTAGTAGCCCGGGCGATCCATTATCAGAGTTTAAGGCGTGGGAAGGCTTTTATAACGATTAATTGTGGGGCGATTCCTGAGAATTTGCTGGAGAGTGAGTTATTTGGTTATGAGAAGGGGGCATTTACAGGAGCGTATACGACACGGAAAGGGAAGCTTGAAGTGGCCGATGGGGGAACCGTTTTTTTAGATGAGATTGGGGAGTTGTCCCCTCTTTTGCAGGTAAAGCTGTTACGGTTTTTGCAGGAGCGGGAGATCGAACGGGTTGGAGGAAGACAGCCCATTAAACTGGATATTCGGGTGCTGGCAGCGACGAATAGAGATTTGAAGAAGGAAGTGGAGCGAGGAAACTTTCGAGAGGATCTGTACTATCGCCTGAGTGAAGTCTCCATAACTCTTCCTCCGTTACGGGAGCGCGGAGATGATATTATTTTGCTGGCGACCCATTTTTTGAATAAATTTAGCCAGGAGCATAAGAAGGCAATTCGAGGGTTTTCAAAGGAAGCGATGCGGGCCATGTTGGAGTATGAGTGGCCTGGAAACATACGGGAATTAGAGAATAAGATAAAACGCGCGATTATCATGGCTCAAGATAAAGTCATCCTGCCTCAGGACCTTGACCTCAGCACGGGAACCAGCTCTATTTTAACCCTGCAAGAAGTCCGGGAGCGAGCAGAAAGGGACCTGATTATTCAGGCATTACGGCGAAATAAAGGGAATATCACCCAGGCAGCTCGAGAGATAGAGGTCAGTCGACCCACTTTTCACGACCTGTTAAAACGATATGGAATCAACGCCGATGAGTTCAAATAACTTGAAAATCCTTACCTTTACAACCCTTTTTCCTAATCATTGTTTTCCTCTACATGGGCTTTTTGTTAAGGCCCGGATGAAGGAAGTGGCGAAATTGTGTGAATTAAAGGTTGTGGCACCGGTCCCCTGGTTTCCACCTTTTCCTTTCATGAAGCAGTACTATCCCTATTCCCAGGTCCAACGGGAGGAGTGGATGGAAAACCTGCACGTGAGCCATCCCCGTTTTTTCCTTTTCCCGGAGGTGGGAAAAATACTTGACGGACTCTGGATCTTCCTGGGGGCCTATGGTACGATCAAGAAATTACAACGCCGTTTCCCCTTTGATCTGATCGATGCACATTATGCGTACCCGGATGGATACGCAGGTTATTTGCTGGCCCGTGCCTTTAACAAACCTTATACCATAACCATCAGAGGAAGTGATATTAATCTCCTGCCCCGGTACCCTCTACGCCGTCGGCTTATTCAAAAAACCCTGTTAAAAGCAGGCCGGATTATCGCCGTCTGCCAGGCCCTTAAGGAAGCCTCTATCCAGTTAGGTATTCCGAAAGAGAAGATAACGGTTATCCCCAACGGCGTGGATTTGTTTAGATTCTTCCCGGTGAATAAGCAGGAAGCAAGAAAGGTAGCAAATCTACCCCTGGATAGGAGAATTATTCTCTCGGTAGGGCATCTGTGTGAACGGAAAGGGTTTCATTTGCTGATAGATGCCATGAAGGAATTAATCAAAAAAGGAGAGGAAGATCTTTTGCTGGTTATCGTAGGAGGTAATACCCATGAAGGGGATTTCAGAAAATATCTTGAGGAAAGGACTATCCGACAGGGACTTGAAAACCATGTTCTGCTTGCCGGTCCTAAACCACCCGATGAACTTCGTATCTGGTACAGTGCTGCAGATCTGTTCTGTTTAGCAAGTTCACGGGAAGGCTGGCCAAACGTTTGTTTTGAATCTCTCGCTTGTGGGGTCCCTGTTATCGCCACACGGGTCTGGGGCACTCCCGAGGTCATTTGCTCACCCGATTACGGGCTTCTCGTAGAGGAACGGAGTGTGGAAGCCCTTGCTGCAAAGATTGAACAGGGATTAAAAACCGAATGGGATTCCGAAAAGATGGTTGCCTACGCCCGTCAAAATACCTGGCAGGGTGTAGCCGGGAAGGTCCTGGAAGTTTTTGAATCGGTTTCAAAATCAAGATGAGGTTAAATAAAAAGACCAGAAACCTCCGTTTTAAATAAAAGGGGTTTTCTGGTTTACTAAAGGTAATTGTTATGAAAAACTGGATCAAATTGGTTGTTTTATTTGCCACAATCTTCTTGGCTGTTTTTTCGGATAATTTTTGGGTTTGTGCTGCAGATGAATATGTCCTTGGAGAGGGAGATATCATTGAAGTGATCGTCCGACGTAACCCGGACCTGAGCCGGGATTTCACCATTCGTCCCGATGGTAAAATCACGTTTCCTCTTTTGGGAGATATTCAGGCCAGCGGCTTCACGGCCAGTAGTCTGAAAGAATATCTGACTAAAGAACTCGAAAAGTATATCCAATATCCCGACGTAACGGTTATCGTAAAGGATGCCAAAAATTATAAGATTTCTGTTCTGGGGGGAGGCGTCAAATCAACCATTGTCAGCCTGCAAGGTCCAACCCCACTCCTTCGGGTCCTGCTTCAATTGGGCCTTGATCAGAATGCTAATTTGAAGGATGCTTATATTATCCGAAACAATCAAAGGCTTCCTGTTGATATGTATGCTTTGGTCATGAAAGGAGACATGAGCCAAAATATCATAGTTGAACCCAATGACACCATCTTCATCCCCCCGATTGCCATAGGTCCCGTAAATCCCGGAATCCCCGGCAGTCCTACCGGAGCTATCGTCGTAGGGCCCTCGGTTCAGATTGTCGGAGAAGTCAAAGCCCCTCAAACCGTTCCCTATCGGGAAGGATTAAAAATTTTAGATGTTATACTGCAGGCCGGAGGGCTTACAGACTATGCCAGCGGTAATAAGGTTAAAGTAGTTCGAAGGAAGGGGGATAAGGTTGAGGAAATTAAAGTGAAAGTTAAAGATATCTTAAAAGGGGATATTTCAAAAAATATCCTGCTTCAACCGGGAGATCTCATTGTGGTTCCTAAAAGCTTTTTTTAGAATATACGCCTACTTTCAGCATTTACTACCTTGTAAAGTTTCTGTGTAATTCCCCCTCACCCCCAACCCCTCTCCCACGCTGCGGGAGAGGGGTGTAAGGGTGGAGGTAGACTGTTCCCCTCTCCCACAGTTTTGAAAGAATGGTTCTGCCCTCCCCTCCAACTCATCCTCTCCCGCGTCGTAGGCTTATACCCATTCTACATAAAAATGTCGCATTCCTTACCGTTCTGCTCTCCTTCCCAACCCTCTCTCTCCCCTTACAAGGGCAGGTTTTTTGGGCCTAACCCCTCCGACTCCCCTTCCCTCGTAAAGAAGGGGAGAGTTGGGACTCAGGTTATCCCCAAGTTCCCCCTTCCCGGCGCAGGAAGGGGGTTAGGTTAGAAAAAACCTACCCCTAAAAGCTCCCTCTCCCTCCCCGTGAACCTTATCTTTACCCACATTTTTTGATTTGGGGGGATGGGGCTCAAAACGGTTAGTCCGGTAGGTTAACCGTCCCGGTTGACAATAGGGGTAGGTTAACCGTCCCGGTTGACCAGGACAAGCGAGACGCTTGGCCTACCATACCTTTCAATGACCCCGAATACGCAAAGGGCAGGCCAACCGTCCCGGTTGACAATATTTGCTATTCAACCAACAGGCTAGCTGAGCCCGCTATCAATCCCTCGAAATGAAAAAATATGGGTAATGGTTAGCCCCGTGAACGGGGAGGGTCAGGATGGGGGAGGGGCGTCCTGTTTCACAGACCGCTCTGGACAGAGCTTGGGGAGTTTGAAAGAGGTTACGTTGGGCTATAAACTGAACGCTGCTAACGGAGCTCAAAACCCTTGGGTTGTGCTATGTAGTTTTAACTTCATGTCATGGGCCGATGCTCCAGGTATAGGAAGACGCCCTTTCAGGGCTTTAAACCGAATGAAGTTCTGAATTAAAAAGATAGGGGTAAAGCGAAGCATGCTATGGGCGAAGGGTGTAGGGGTGGGAGCGGCCTGTTCCTATCTCCCACAGCGTGGGGAAGGGGCCGAGGGGGAGGGCCTAAGGTAAGATTTAAAAAGATAAAGGGCCGATAGAAATTCAGAATCTCTATCGACCCTTTATCTTTTTAACCTTCTATTTCTTAGATCTTTTCAATCTCCAGGCTCCAAAACCTGCTAAACCAGAACCTAGAAGGAGCAACGAACCCGGTTCAGGAACCGGAATGTTGGTAATATCGCCACTGAGAACCTGGGTACTGGTAAAGGCATTACCCGGTGTTACCGTAGATAAGGTATTAAAACTAATGTTGAAATTTCCACTATAGAACGGAATACTGGGATCCAAACCATAAAAACCCGTTAAGGTAGGATCTTTCGTATCCGTAAATCCAGAAGCAGCAATATTGAAACCTCCTGGAAACGGGATTACAGAGACAGTTTGAAACGTTCCTGTTAATAGTGTGGTCCCGGTAGGAATATCTCCTGGACCAATACCTCCACCATTGAAATCCACACCTCCTGTGACCGTAATAGTCCCACCACTCCAGGTCAAAGGACCGGTAGATGAACCGGTTGTGAAAGTCAGGGTACAACTTACACAGGTGACCGTGACGTTGTTATTCGCCGGAGTCCCTAAACCCGTTATGGTGTCTACCTCAATCCCTGTTCCCACCAGGGAACTCGAACCACCACCATAGGAGATAGTCCCCGGCGTGGGAGGTGCGATATTAAAATCAAGCGTGGTAGCCTGTACGGGGGTTGCAAAAACCAGCAAACTTAAAACCAAACCAAGACCAATAATTCCTAAGAAAAATCGTTCTGTTAAAATGGGTACTTTCATGAAATTTCTCATGGGTTATTCCTCCTCACTAGATCTCAACGAAGATTTATTTTTCTTCTTGTGTGAAGGACTGCCTGTTAATTTAGTTCGTCTTACTAACTGCTATTATGTATTATGCATCTCATATGCCAGGAGCAAACTTTATGGAGATAAGTAGAGGAAATACCATGGGATTCTCCGACAGGTCTATAAAATTTAAGACTTTGAAGCAGTATAACCCCAAGGAATCTTCAGAAAGGGGATCCGCCGGGAACCGGGGGTCTCAATTCGTATCTTATTCGTTCCAAACCCTTATAGATCTGGAATTTCACCTCTCGCTTCTTACTTTTAAGATTCAGAAAAAGCTATTTCTTTTAAAATCCCCATCGTCGATTTTTTTTACAAATTTTTGGACGCCTTTTTATGTTCTCCTTTTTATTAATCTCAGATTAAACCTTAAAAAAGGAAATAGTTCGGGCTTTTCAGGAAATCTTTTACAAAAGTAACTTGGGAGGGTTGTCGAGTTTCTTTACATTTTTTTTAGAGCCCTTAATTTTAGCCTTTTCTGGATAAGCTTTTAAAAAAAAAGGGTTTATTCTACCAAAAGCCTTTTTCAGGTAAAAATTCCCGTCTTTTAAGCGTCGATATCTTTTACATCTGAACGACTGGATAAAGCCAGAAGAAATAGAACTTGTTTCCGACCCGAATCCTGGTTATTTTAATATAAAATTTTACATTCATCTTCCATCAAATCAATTAACCGGGGAAGGTCAGGATTTGCCTGAGGATCGGACAGATCTTCCCATTCGGAAGGAGTTTATTATGATTTTGGACGAAAAAGTAAGGGACTCTGGGTACCTCCGCGGGATCCCGGATTTACCGAAAAGTTTTGTTATTCTGCTTCTTTGTAAGGTATTACTGATAGGCTGTACAGGAGATCCCGAGGTTAAAAAACGAGAGCATTATCAGAAAGGTATAGATTACCTGACTAAAAAGGATTTGAATACCGCCGTTATCGAGTTTAAGAATGCGGTTAAGATAGACCCTAAATATGCCGAAGCCCGTTATCAACTCGGAAAAGTCTATTTAAAAAAGGGGGATGCCGGGACGGCTGTTCAGGAGATAGAGAAGTCCCTGGAATCGGGCCTATCATCAGAGGAGGCCTCGATTTATCTGGCCAGAGCCTATGCTCTTCAGGGAGATTATGAAAAAGCCGAGAAGATTCTCAGCAAGGATTCTCAAAAAGAAAATGCAGAAGCTTTAGATGTTCTCGGAATCATCTCGGCAGGGAGAGAGGATTTTAAATCAGCCAAAGCCTATTTTGAGAAAGCCCTCCAGTTGAACCCTCAACTCGTCTCGGCCCATGTTAATCTGGGTCGAATTTATGCCATAGACAATAATCTAGAAAAAGCAAAACAAGAATTTGAAGAAGCTTTAAAAATCGAGGATAAGGATCTACAAGGGTTATACGCCCTGGGAGATCTTTATTTACAGCAAAAGCAGTTTGACGAGGCGATAGCCAGGTATAAGCAGGTTTTGCAGTTGGATTTTCAACAATTCTCTGCCCGGGTTAAGCTGGCAGGTATTTACCTGGATCAAAAAAATTATGAAGAGGTTCTTCGACTCAGTGAGCAATTGAAAAAACTCTACCCCGCCTCCGCAGAGGGGTATTATTTCAAGGGAGCGGTTCTTACCCAGCAGGGCAAAGTGGATGCGGCAGTTCCAGAATTACAGCAAGCTTTAAAGATTAATTCCAAACATATTGGTGCGCATTATTTTCTGGGTTTTGCCCATTATGCCAAAGGTAACCCCCAACAGGCCATTGAAGAGATGGAGCAGGTTCTCAGTTTAAATCCCAAGGTCACATCTGCGCGTTTTCTACTCACCGTTCTTAACCTGGAGAACAATTGGTTTGATGAGGCCATTCGACACGGAGAAGAACTGGTCAAATTGGAACCTTCCAATGCCATGGCCTATAATCTTCTTGGAAGGGCTTATTTGGGTAAAGGACAATTTGATAAAAGCCTGCAGCAGTTTAATAAAGCCCGGGAAATCGATCCGAATCTGGTTACCACCTACACCAACCTGGGAACGTATTATCTTCGAACCGGCAAGCCGGAAGAAGCCGTCCAACAGTATCAATCGGCTTTAAAAATCGATCCGGATCAAACCGGAACTCGGATTGCCTTGATCCTGGCCTACCTGGATCAGAAAGCTTTTGATAAAGCCCTGGTTGAGTGTGAAAACGGCCTCCGGATAGATCCCAAAAATGTAGTTCTGTTTAACTTGAAGGGTCTTTCTTATTTAGGAAAAAACGAGTTAGGACAGGCCAAAGAGCAATTTGAAAAAGCCCTAGAGATCAGCCCCCAGTTCGTTTCCGCCCGATTGAATCTGGCTAATGTTTACATTCGGAATGGAGAAAAGGAAAAAGCTCTCGAGCAATATCAGCAAATCCTGGACCAGGATCCTTCTAACCAGTTTGCCCTTGTTGCCTTAGGGCAACTTCTGGAAGAAAAAGGAAAATGGGAAGACGCCTTGAAAAAATATGAAGCCGCCGTTCAGAAAAATAAATCAGAAGGAGTTTTATTGTTATTAGGACAACTCTATCTGAAGAAAGGTCGTTTAGAGGAGGCAATGCGGGCGGCCCAAGAAGTGATCAACATGCATCCAGTTTCGCCACCCCCCGGGGCCCATGAAATTCTGGGGCTGGCTTATGCCCTTCAGCAAGACTACCCCCGTGCCCTTGCCGAATTTAACGAAATGGTTCGTTTGCTGCCCGAGCTTCCTGTGGGGTATAACCGCCTGGGAGAAACTTATCTGCGGTTAGGCAGGCGGGATGAAGCCATATCGGCTTATAAAAAATCTCTGGAGCTGAATCCCAACCAACCCTTAATTGCCCTTCAATTATTGCTGGCCCAGCAGAAGTATGAAGAGGCAATTAAAAAAGCTCAGGAGGAGCTTAAAGATAAGCCGGAAGATGTGAGTCTTTTAAATTTGCTGGGAATGGCTTATATCCTTTCAAAGGATTTTGCATCCGCCCAGCAAGCCTTTGAAAAGGTTCTGGAAGTTAACCCTGATTCCACCGAAGTCCAACTTAATTTAGCCCGTCTTTATGTAACCCTGAAAGAAACAGACAAAGCCGCCAAACAATATGAAGATCTATTGGGGAAAGGCTCCGAGGTTACCCAGACCCTGGCCCGGGTGGAGTTGGGAAAGCTCAAAGAAACAGAAGGTAAAAGTGATGAGGCTATCCAGCAATATCGAGCGGCAGCTCAAGAAGGCAAATCCTTACAGAGTTATATCCTTCTGATTCAGGCTTATCTTCGGAAGGGAGATGTGGATGAAGCTGTTAAAACAGCACGGGAAGCCGTTAAACTTTATCCGGATCAACCTCCGGTGTACGAGATGTTAGGACGCTCGTACGCTGCAAAGGGGGATTATGAAAGTGCGGCCGTAGCTTTTGAAGATCTGAAGAGGCGGATCCCGGAATCTAGTATAGGCTACAATCTACTGGCTTCCGCCTATCTGGCCCTCAAAAAATACGATCAGGCCGTAAAAGAATTGGAAGAATCCCTGAAAAAAGATCCCAAGCAGCTCGAAACGAAGGTACTCTTGATTCGTGCTTATTTATCTCAAAATAATATAGCAAAAGCTACTCAGACTGCTCAAGATGTTATCTCCATGGATCCAAAAAATCCCATCGGTTATAACCTCCTGGGAGAGGTTTATCGTCAACAGAAAGATTATACCAAAGCGGCCTCAAATTTTAAAAAGGCCATTGAGCTCGACCCTAAGGCAGCGGCAGCATATTTTAATTTAGGTGGTATCTACATGGAACAGAATGATACCGCCCAGGCCATCCCACAGTTTGAGAAGGTGATCGAATTGAATCCAAAGTATGCAGCGGCTTATGTGGCCCTGGGTCAGGCCCATGAAAAAGCTAAAAACAGGGATCGAGCCATTGAAGCCTATTCTCGAGCACTGGGTATAGACCCCAATTCGGTCCCGGCTCTGAATAATCTGGCCTGGTTATATGCCGAAAGTAAACAGAATATTGATGAAGCCCTTCGTTTTGCCCAAAAGGCCAGGACCCTGGCACCGAAATCGGGAGATGTGGCTGATACTCTGGGATGGATTTATTACCAGAAAGGGAATTACGAGGAAGCGGCTAAAGTTTTGGCAGAAGCCGTTCAGCTTTCTCCCCAACACCCAACCATTCATTACCACCTGGGGTTGGCCTATTCCAAACTGGGAAAAAAAGACGAGGCCCTTCAGATGCTGAAAAAATCCCTGAGTTTATCTCAGGATTTCCCGGAGAAGGAAGAAGCTAAGAAGTTGATTGCGGAGTTGGAATCCAAGTAAGAGTGTGGGGGTGTGAGGGTGTGGGGGTGTGGGAGTGTGGGGGTGGAGAAGTAAATTAAGTGCTGATTTCGTAATCAACACTGTCCTCTTTCAACAAAGAGGCAGGACCGCACCATTTCTCAGCTTCAGCCATCATCCTTACTAACCCACTGCTAATGGCTTCATAACACTGATTTAGTTCAATAAAGTCTGTTTCAGAAATATAGCCACAGCGTAGAGCAAAGTCAAGCCATGATTGGGTCTCGGCAGCTTCACCATCTGCGTCTGTTAACTTACTAACAAAGTGAGCCACATAACGACGTTTACACCATGCTTCTGTAATATTGGAGCATACGGAACGAGATGACCTTCGAATTTGATCAGTTAAAGAGTATCGTTCTTCTTTCGGCCAATTTTTAGATAGTTCAAAAATCTTCATCGCAGCTTCTAATGCCCCTTGATAAACCCGTAACTGCCGAAAGTGCTTCACCCCCTTCAGTCACCTCCTGTTAACATCTCCCACACTCCCACACCCCCACACTTCCCTACTAAACCCCAGGGGCAGGTGGAAAGTACCGATTACTCAAGATCGGTGCTATTTTCTGGGTAAAATCCCGCAAGTTTCGGTCGGCTTCGGCCAGGTTATCATTCCGAATGGGGGTGAGGAGGCGTATCAGCGCTTCATCGGTTCGATTATACCGGATGGCATCCAGAATAAGATAAACTTTTTGTAGGTACTCGCTGGTCAAAGTCCTTCCTCGACCCTCATACCAGTAATAAGCCAGCATTTTTTCATCGTCTTTTTGGAGGGTAAACCGGTTGACCCGAAGATGGGAACGTCTTCCGTCCTGGATAGGAATGGAGATAATCTCTCTTTTTGTAATGTTCCATCCTCCACCCGGCAGACACTGTTGAGGGGAGTGGATAAGATCTCCCTGGCGTTGATTACGATAGTAGCCCACATAGAGGGAGATCATTTCTCCTCTGGAATTTTGATAATTACGATTAAGGTAATCATCTACCCGGAGCTTTTCGAGGACTTCAGGGGAGAAGGGAATATGAGGTTTTCCTGTCCAGTCACCGATTTGAGTATTTAAGGTGAGAATATCCTGACGCAAAGGAATATCCTGACCGTGAGGTAAGAGTCGCAGGTACCCTGTGGTTAAGCCCAGGAGTATACAAATTATAAGGAAGTTTCTTGTGGCTTGATCCATGATAATAAACCCCTTACACCGAATAAGCAAATCAAAGCCATTCCAAAGACCAGCATGCCAGAGAATTCATGTAAAAATCCTTCAGCTACTCGCTGACCATAAGAGTTTGCTAAGATACCGGTGAATGTTACACGGAATAAATTGGTTAATATAGCGATGGGAATGGCGGAAATGAAAAGAAGAATCCGTTTCCAATTGGTTTTAAGGGTAAGATATCCGAAAGCAGCACTTAAAGCGAGGAGAGACATGATAGATCTCATGCCACTACAGGCATCCACCACCTCTAAAGGACCCGTAGACATATGAAGAACATTTCCTTCCCGAAGAACCGGGATGCCCATCCCCTGAAGAAGGGTCTCGGCCTGGGCTGTAACAAACATTTTAAGGGGAAAGGCGATCAAATTATAAATAATATAGGGAATCGGGATCATAAAAAGAAGATAGGCTATGGGAAACAGTAAGATCTTAAAGATATTTTTTCCAAATATAGCCAGAATAATTCCACTTAAAACGATCAGCATAGATACCCGCATGGTATAAAGTTCGGCTGCAATATTTGCAACCAGGTAAAGGATCAAGCCGAGAACTGTGATCGCTAACCCCCAGTTTGAAGGACTCACTTTCTGAAACCCCAACTTTTCTCTCTGCTGCCAAACCAGGTAACCGGAAACCACAGGGATTAAAAATCCATGGGAGTAGTTGGGGTCATGGCTCCAATCGTAAACCAGCATAGGAAAGAGAGGCGAATACAAAATAAGAAATAGTAAACCTAGAACGCCGATTTGAATTCTCATACCTGAAGTTCTCTTCAACCAGGAGGGATGAGATACGGATTTAGAACTTTTTTCTATAGGGATAGTATAACGCATTTTTGAGATCCTAACAAGGAAGAATTTGTTATGTTCCTAGTCATAATTTAGACCCTTCCATAAACTCATCCTGTAACTTTGCAATAGCGGTGCCAGGAGTCTCCTTAATGCTAGATGACCCCAGGGTCGTCCTATCGGGTTGATTATAACCCCTTTGTTTTACAAAGAACCGTCTAACTTTTAGATAGGAGACCTATTCATACAAATCCCAGAAAAGTAACAATGTGGTAGGATCAGTCGGTAATAAGTCCTGGAGTAATGAGAAAAAGGGGCCACCGACCAAGGTGTGATGGTTGGAGGATGGCGTTGACCCTTTTAAATGGTATAACATATGCAAAGTATACTTTATGAAGGAGCCTGTGAGATAAACTTATGAAATCTACCTAATTTGGTTTTAAGGGGTTATGAAAAATATAATAAAAATATTCTGAAGGGGCGGAGTTGGCTCGATCTATACTCTGCTCAAGTATCGATTTAAGGACTAAAGATTGACATATGGCCACAAAAATTTTGGATGTAGATTTAGCCTATGGCCCCCAGGATATTCAGGATCTGTCTCCGTATCGTACCGCATTAATCTTGCTACGTTGGCGAGGTAAACCTCTAGGGCAGGTACAGATGGATATCCTGGGAGGTCGCATTACGGCCGTCGATCTCTGGCGAGCGGCAAGTGCGAAGTTAGATAAAGCACTTGTGGTTGTTGCCCTTGATGAGCTACTCCCTACTTCTGCTGAAGTACCAGTATTTGAAGAAAAGCTGCCATCGGCCAGTGTGGTTATTTGCACCCGTAACCGTACCGATGACCTCCGCCGTTGTCTGGATACCCTGTGTACTGTAGCCACGAAGGACACTGAAATTATTGTCGTTGACAATGCCCCCTCGGATGACAGCACGACTCGCTTGGTGACCGGCTATCCTGTACATTATGTACTTGAGCCTCGTAAAGGCTTGAACTGGGCCCGGACCCGAGGCGCACAGGTGGCTAAAGGTGAGGTTGTGATCTATACCGATGATGACGTGGTGGTGGAAGCCGGCTGGATCAAAGCCATGCTTAGACCCTTTGTCGATCCTCAGGTTGCTGCTGTTACGGGCCTGGTAATGCCCTTTGAACTGGAGACCGAAGCCCAGGAATTATTTGAGCAGTATGGAGGCTTTGGGCGAGGTTTCCGGCGACGTGAGTTCACAGCTCAGACGATTTTACCCGCTGCAGCAGCCAATGTAGGAGCAGGGGCTAATATGGCATTTCGGCGGCAATTGCTGAATCAACTCGGTTTGTTTGCCGTGGAACTTGACGGTGGGACGGCGACCCAGTCCAGTGGAGATACCTATGCCTTTTATCGCTTATTGAGGGCCGGCTATCGGATTGTATACGACCCGGCGGCTGTAGTCTGGCATCGCCACCGTCGTAGTTACGGCGAGTTACGCAAAGCTCTTTATGGTTACAGTGTGGGAACCTATGCGTTCCTGCTTCGCTGCCTGTTTCAACATAGAGATCTCCAAGCGCTTCAGGTGGCCTGGTACTGGTTCCACCATCACCATTTACGCCATCTCAGGTTGGGAGTGCTTCGCCATCCTGATGCTTATCCCCTGACCATGACTTTGGCAGAGTTGTGGGGTTGTTTCATTGCGCCCTACGCCTATTTTATCAGCCGTCGTCGTGAACGTAGGACCCGGTTGATTGGAGTAAAAACTCCCCAAACATAACCTTTGGAGGGAACTTATGACCCCACGGATCAGTATTATTATTCCGACCCACAACCGTAGCGAGATGTTACCTCGCACGTTAGGAGCCCTTGCAAAACAGACCACTGCTCCTGAAGACTATGAAGTCATTGTAGTGGCCGATGGATGTCAGGATTCTACCTCCGATGTGGTCCGGTCACTCCAGTTACCTTATACCCTCATATTCGTCGAGCAGCCTGCATTGGGAGCCGCTGCCGCTCGCAACCACGGTGCCCGTTTGGCTACCGCGCCTTTGCTACTCTTTCTGGATGATGATATGGAAGCAACGCCGGAACTTGTTCGGGCACATCTCACGACCCATACCGCCTATCCCGGAGGGGTAGTATTGGGTTATTTTCCGGTAGCTGTCCGTGAAAATATCACGGATATCTTTGAAATCTCCGTTAAGCTTTGGTGGGATAAAGGATTCCAGGCCCGGTCACAACCTTCCCATCGTTTTACTTTTTGGGATTTCTGTACGGGCAATGTTTCATTGCCCCGTCAGTTATTTAATGACCTGGGAGGGTTCGATGAGCGGTTTCATGGGAAAGCCGGTGAAGATTACGAGTTCGGTATACGACTCCTGAAGCGGAGGGTGCGATTTCGCTTCATACGCGAAGCTGCTAGTATTCACCATGGTGAACTATCTTTGGAGCGCTCACTCCAAAGGGCAACCGCAGAAGGGCAGGGTCAGTCCTTAATCGTACAAAAACATCCTGAGGTGTTTCGAGAGTTTTCGCTAAGCCGACCGGTTTCAGGCCCAATTCTGCGACCTCTTTGGTACCTGCTCTGGCGGCAGCCGGTACTGGCTACGCTCCTGGCTCAAATACTCCGGGTGCCCCTTCGTGTTGCCAGGGCCTGTAAATTTTCCAGTCTGATGGAACGTATCTATGGTTGTTTGCATAGTTATTTCTATTGGCGTGGTGTGAAGAGGGAACTGGGCTCGTTGTCTGCTCTGCGGCGGTTACAGCAAGATGCCCCCCTGGAGCCAATCACCTATCATGAAATCGAACTGGATGTAGCCACGGATATGCCACGCCTTGAGGCGATTCTAAATGAAAATCCTGTGGACGCAGTGCGTTTGCGGTACGGCACTATCCCCCTTGGCCGTATTGCACCGATGATCGGTGCCGAGCCCCTACGACCTGTTCATGTTCGGGAGGCACTGATTTACCAATATGGAACTATGCTCCTCGGTTTATATATGCTAGATCAACTGGAACACTCAAGTCCGATACCTCAGACTTTACAAAGGAATGGGGGACTTAAGAAAGATGCAAATATCCCTTCCTGATTAACCCCCCATGGCCTTGACTTAAGGAACGCTCCCCAATCAAGGTAGGTTTTTTAGGGAAGTACCTGTCAACAGGCCCCCTCCCTGACCTTCTCCCACTTTGGCAGGGGAAGAAATGTTGCCATCAAAGTCCCCTCCCCTGCGAAGCGGGGGAGGGACAAGGTGGGAGCCTACTCTCCTTGGAGTCATGAGAACTTATATCATCCAATACGATCTGAGTCGACCCTCAACCCCGATTTGGGGATTGGAAGGTTATCAACAAGCGTTTGTATTGGTACGGAACGGAAGACGGCCCTTGGGGATTTTGTACCTTACCTTAAGTCCCTGGCAGGTCACCTTGTCCCACCGTCAATTGGAGCAGGCTATTGCCGATCAACTTAATATTTCCCCTGAAGAGCAAACTACCTACGCACGGAGAACCGAATTTACCTGTGATTTAAACCTCCCTATCAGTATTGTTGTCTGCACAAGGGATCGGGCCTATTCCTTACGACAGTGTCTCAAAGCCTTAAGCCGGCTCGAGTATAAAACGTATGAGGTGATTGTGGTGGATAATGCTTCCCGGGATCAAGCAACGGCCGAGGTGGTATCTGAAACGCCATTTCGTTCTGTACGAGAAGATCGACCCGGATTAAACTGGGCACGTAACCGGGGTATAGCCGAAGCCCAATATGACATTATCGCTTATGTAGATGACGATGTAAGGGTAGATCCGGGCTGGCTTCAGGGAGTTGCTACTGCGTTTGCCGATCCGCAGGTATCGGCCATGACCGGGCTGGTCCTGCCTGCTGAATTGGAGACCCCTGCCCAACATCTATTTGAACAATACGGTGGTATGGGCAAAGGGATGCTACCTCGCCAATTTCAGCGTGAGACCCTGCGTCCCCAAGACCTCATTGCCGTGCATGCCGTTGGGGTTGGGGCTAATATGGCTTTTCGCCGAAACGTCTTTGAAATCGTCGGTAACTTTGATACGGCCCTGGATGTGGGTACTCCTGCACGAGGAGGAGGTGATCTGGACATGTTCCACAGGATTCTTACCGCTGGTTTGACGCTGCGTTATGAGCCAACGGCCTTAGTCTGGCATCAGCATCGGCGAGATATGGATGGCCTGCGCCAGCAACTTTATAATAACGGATGTGCGTTTGGAGTGTACCTCATCAAAGTGTGGCGTAGAGGTCAAGTTGGACGTGGTAAAGTTCTCCACTTTGCCTTATGGCAATGGATAGTGGGCTGGCTTCTGAATCGCCTGGTTAAAGGCTTATTGAGACGGCATACCTTTCCTCTCAGGCTGGTCTGGGCGGAACTATGGGGAATGCTACATGCCCCTTGGACCTATTTTGCCACCTATCGCTATGATCGTAAAGTTCGCTCCAACTCTCTACTGTGAGTATGGGAGTGTGGGGGTATGGGAGAATTTACACCCATACCCCCATATTCTCATATTTTTCTTGACCCTTCGTGGATAAATAAAATCGATAACTATCATGAATGCTATCAATCAACCTCAGATTGCCTACGAACCGGATCTTATTCCTCCTTTATCTCTAATGCGTCAGGAGGGTATTGAAGTGCTTGAAGAGTGGTTCCGATGGGCGGAAGAATGGAGTATGTTACTCCGTATCTATGGCGGTATCACCCGGCAGAGTGCTGTGCTTGAAATAGGCTGTGGACTCGGGCGAATCGCTTTTCCCTTACGGTATATTTTATCCTCAGAAGGCTCTTATGAGGGTTTTGATATTTGCCGGAATAAAATTATATTTCTTGAGCAAACTTTCCATAGGGCCTATCCGAACTTCCGTTTCCTCTGGGCCGATATCCACAATACCTGTTATAATCCTGCCGGACGGATATCTGCCGCAGTGTATCACTTTCCTTATCCTGATTGTACCTTTGATATTGTCTATGCGGCCTCTGTCTTTACCCATATGTTACCGGAGGCAACTTTGAACTACTTCCGGGAGTCAGCCCGAGTTCTCAAGTCGGGTGGGCGTTGTGTATTTAGTTTCTTTCTGCTCGATAATTATCGACCTGGACAACCCAGGCCATCTGGGTTTGCACGACCCCTATTCAATTTTGATCATCCTTATGGGCCTTACGATGACGATTTTGCCATTGTAGAGCCAGACAATCCCGAGCAAATGACCGCCTACCGATTTAGCCTGATCCAGCGTTTTACTCTTCAGGCAGGTTTAGAACTGGTCCAGGCTCCTTTACCAGGACTTTGGTCTGGAAGTACGGCAACCTGGGTTGGGGCACAGGATTTGGTCATCCTTAAGAAGAATCGGGCTTAATACTGAGTTTTGAGATAAAGGTCTGTAAATTATCTGAACCGGTCACTTCGATTCGAGGTAATTCAAGTAAGGAATCCTGAAACCTGCTCCGTTCGGGTCGGCAAGACAGGCCGAAGATATAGCCACAGGCTCCTATGAGGTGTTGAACGACCGGGTCGACTTCCCCGTAGGGATAGGCAAAGGACGTGACGGGACGGCCCAGTCCTCGCTGGAGGATTGCCCGGGAGCGGGCCCCTTCACGAACAATCTCAGTTATAGAAAGTGCCGTCAAAGGACGATGGGTGGCCGAATGCGCACCAAATTCAACCCCTTCCTTTTGGAGTTGATGAATTTCATCCCAATGAAGCAGAGGGACTGCTTCTCCATAAAAAAGTTCCCACCGGTTCAAACGTCCGATTTCTTCTGCAACCAGGAAGACCATGGCGGAGAAGCCATAACGCTTCAGCACAGGCCATGCATACGTCAGGAAATCGGCATAGCCGTCATCAAAGGTGAGGAGTATGGCTCGACCCGGCAAGGGGCGCCGGGTTTCCATAGCCGTATGCCAATCCTCCAACCTGATGCTATAGAACCCGGTCTCGTGCAGGTAACGGATTTGCTCTTCGAACATTTGGGGGGTTACACAATAACGCAGGGAGGAACTGTCGGGTGTGATACGGTGATACAGGAGGATGGGAAGCCGGTCTGTGACAGTAGTCGGTGGGGGACCGTAGATTTTTGGACGGCCCCCCTGCCAGAGGACCCGAGCCGCGACATGAGGAGGTAGAGGAGTAGATTGCGGGAGTTCTATGATTTCCGGCGTATTTTGCCCGTGAGAACTCAATTCATAGGTCCCTTGTATCGGATATTGTCGTTGGAAGAGTTGGATACGGTAAAGTGGAGTTCGAAGCTCCTTCACAAGCCGAAGAGGAGGTGTACTTGCCAGTACTTCGCCGATAACCTTTGCCCCAAACGGATGGTTCCAATCAAAGCCGGTACGATCCGGCTCGTCGACAACGAGGTTGGCATGGGCTGAGATCAGGTAGCCTCCAGGCTCCAGGGCATCGGCAAGCTTACGGGCCACTGCTTCCAGGGAATCCCTCCTGCCGACATAGTAAAGGACCTCGCTACAGACAATCAAGTTGAAGCGACCGGGCAACGGGTCCTTGGTCAGGTCGAGTCGTATGAACTGTACGTTCTTGCAATTTGAGCATCGCGCTGCGGCTCTATCCAGTGCCGTTTGGGAAATATCGGCGGCCATAAGGCTTCTGACACGAGGGGCCAGTTGGACTGTAAAATGACCTTCGGCACAGGCAAGCTCAAGGGCTTTGTCGAAGGATAGCGTAGGAAGGAGGGCCAGGGTTTGCTCGTATTTGGTCTGTTCGTAAGGATGGGTGTATCTCCAAGGATCGGATTGGGTTACGAATATGGTCTCGAAGAAGTGTCGATCATAGGAAGAGCCTCCCATAAGTCGGTTCTTCTGGGGTGAAGGTTCCTCATCAGACCCTTTTGTTTCCACAGGGGATACGGACGTGTGTCGACATGGTTGCCAAAGCAGGTCTGGAACGTAGATTACTCGCCCTGGAGGTTCTGTATCCTCGTATCCTGGATTCCGACGCCAAATCCGGTTCCATCCCTGCCGGAGTAGATTCTGCAGGTGAACGGTCGGTTTGGATTGCTTGTTCAACCCATGAATCTGAATGACAGGCTCGTCGGCAGCCAGGGCAGCTTTGATGAGATCCGGGGCAGCCGCCGCAGGAAGTAAAGCCCGTCGGCAGACACTGGTTCCGATCCGACCATGGGCTCGCCGGGCAAGGATTACGCTTCTCAAGGGTTGTTTTATTAGGTTATCCCAGGACAATGCACGGGCTACAGTTTGGGTCCAGTCAGGTACCAGGAGAACCTCCTTTGGTTCTTTAGGAGTTATGCTTCTGAAGTTCTTCTGAGCGACCGAAGCCAGGCGTGTCCGAAGAGATGCAGCTTCTTCGAAAGGCCTGCCAATTAATCCTTCCCGTACAGCCATACGGCACAATTCTAAGCCACCAACAGTGGTAAGAACGGCCCGTAATTCTTGAGCTCGTATCAGGTTCCCCTTGACCGAAATCGTTACGATCCCCAGGGCGGTACCGCCAACAGTAGGTATGACTTTGAGCTTCTGATCCATGATTTCTACATCGGGAAGATCTCCACTAACTTCCAAGGTCAACCAGTTGTTTCCATTACGGGTCTGAGCGACCCTATGGCGTCGTGTGGCTGGTTGGTCCCCAGATTGGGGATCGTAGAAATGGGAAGAGGTCCAGTCTGGGCGTGCCCAGATTTCTTGCAAGAATAGGGTCCAGCCGATTTGATCATGGATTTCCTGGAAAAAGGTCTGGGACTCCGGTTTAGGGAGTCCCTCTGCCAGGAGCACAGCTCCACGCCATACGGATAAGCCTTTAGAAGTTTCCCGAATTTCCACACCGGGATAAATCGTTCGTTCAAAGAACTTCCCAAGGATCGGCCAGAAAAATTTAGCTGCAATGGCATCGGTAAGAACCTGGGCGGAAACCAATTCATCGCAAATTGGTAGTTCGATCACGCCCAAAGACTTGCCCTCAAGCTCGACAGTACAATGTAAACGCTCAGCAGGTGCCGGGATGATAAGGTCCGGAATTGGTTCTGTTACCTCAATCCGGACGGCATGGGTCGTTCCCATAGAAAGTGTCTGCGGCTTAGACCCTCTTATATGGGCACTCCAGTAATCCAGAATCAACCGCTCCAGGATCGTACTACAGCGGCGCATCAAACCTGGAGGGGAAGTCAGTTCTTCAAGGGAAAGTAAGAATTCTTCAATAGGTCGGGCAAGGGAGGGCCAGAGCTCAACCCAGGCAGAAGGCGTTTTGTATAGGGCCAGGGGTACGGTTGTGAAGATCATTTGAGCTATGACAGGAGGATCGAGGGGGAGATAACGGTTTTCTTTTATCCTGCCAAGCAAGGGTTTGGGATTCTGGCCACAACCGATCAAAAAGAAAGCCCACCATATCACGAAAAGGGCCTTTGTAACCGATAGGTTTTCAACAGGTAACCCATCCATATGGGCGGGATCTGGATTCGGAACCCGGGGATCCCGGGAGTGTCCCAAAGTAATGACCCGAAGGCCGTCTGTGAGCATTTGGTGCACATTGGACGAGAGGGAATGGCCCCGCATACGGTATCGAGAGAGAACATCCGGAATCCTCCCAAAACGAGCCCCTGTACGGGCAATACGCTGCCAAAGATCCCAATCTTCACACGTCTGAAAGGTAGAATCAAAGCCACCCACCATCTCAACCAGCGAACGACGTACAATGCAACTATGAATGACGAAGGGGCATCTACAGGCAGCTTTGGCAAATAGATCTCCCGATAGAGTACAGCCTTCCTCACTGAAAACTTCTCCATTGGGAGCAATACGCGCCCAGCCGCAGTGAACGGCATCAAGACCGGGATCGGCGATGAGGCCATCTGTTAACCGCTCCAGCAGAGGAGGTAGAATCCAATCATCAGCATCCAGGAAGAGCAACCAATCGAAATGGGCCAGGCGAATCCCGGCATTGCGGGCAGCCCCTGCACCCTTCTGGAGTTGGCTCACAGTACGTATCCTTGGATCTCGTTCCGCAAAGCTAGTAGCTATAAAGGCAGTTCTGTCGGTCGACCCATCATCGACAACAATGGCTTCCCAGTCTGGAACAGTCTGGACAAGAAGCGATTCAAGGGTCTGTGCCAGCGTGTCCGCTGCGTTATGAGCAGGTATAATCACAGATACACTGGGACGCATGGTTATTCCGGCTAAGCTGAGAGTAAGGAACCCTGAAGGAACAAAAATCAAGAACTGAAATCCTGGAATTCTTGATTTCTGACACCTCACATTTCATTATTTGATAATTTATTTAGGGACCACTGCTTGCCGATAGTGATCTATCACTTCCTTTGCAGGACCCTCTTCCTTCAAAACCCCTTCATCGATCCAGATAACCCGATGGCATAAATATTCCATCAAACTCAGATCGTGGGAGATAAGAAGAAGAGTTTTTCCCTGATCCCGAAATTCGGTGATTTTATCAAAACACTTATACCAAAATGCGGCATCACCAACTCCCAAAATCTCATCCAACAGAAGGATATCGGGATTAACACTCAGGGCAACTGCAAAAGCCAATCGTAGATACATCCCTGAGGAATAGTGCTTAATCTGGGTATCGATAAAGGGCCGGACAATTTCTGCAAAATCAATAATGGCTTCGATTTTCTGATCGATTTCCTTTTTTGATAATCCCAGAATTGACCCGTTTAAATAAATATTTTCCCGTCCCGTTAACTCTCCATGGAAACCTGCTCCTAAAGCTAACAGGGCAGAAACTTTTCCTTCTATCGAAAGGGTCCCTGTGGTTGGAGGTAAAATTCGTGAAATAATTTTAAACAAAGTTGTCTTCCCGCAACCGTTTCGGCCAATAATCCCGAAGGTTTCTCCTTGAGAGACGGAAAAACTTATATCCTTTAAAGCCCAAAAGTATTCATAGGAATTTGGATGAAAAAGATTCACAAAAAATCCATTCAAGGTGTTTTGTTTTCGTTTATAGATTTTAAATCTCTTAGAAAGATGACTGCATTCTACCACTTTCATGGAAGGTACCTTACTCCTTTAAGCTTCTTCGGGAAAAACTCCTTTGAAACCTTTAAAAATCAAATAACCGGCCAGGAAGGTCACCAGCGACACGATACCCGGATAAATTAGAAAATCGAGCGCGGGGAAGCGATCATAGTAGAGAATATCCCTGAAGGCGGCAATAATCCCCGCCATGGGATTTAACTTATAAAGAGGCCTGTACGGAGGTGGAACCGATTCAAAGGTATAGAATATAGGGGTCAGGAAGAACCAGGCGGTCAACAAGATGGAAATAATATGCTGAACATCTCTAAAAAACACATTTAAAGTGGCCAGTATCAACGAGATACCCAGAATTAGGATAAATTCTATAACGATCAGAATCGGTAAGAATAACATGGCAGGACTTAAATTCCAATCCATAATGAAAAGGATACCCATCAGGAGTCCTAATTCCACAATAAAATCCACAAGGATAGATAAAATGGTACTGAGGGTCAGGATTTCGAGGGGGAAAGAAACCTGGTTGATGAGACCCGAATTATCTGTTATAGATCTAGAACCCATGGATAGGGATTGAGAAAAGAAATTCCAGGGCAAAAGACCGCTTAAAATAAAAATCGGATAAAAAGGGATGTTAAATTGAAGGATTTTTGAAAAGACCAGGGTATAGATAACCACCATTAATAAAGGGTTAAGTAAGGTCCAGAAGAAACCCAAAATGGATCTTTGGTATTTAATTTTAAGGTCCCGACCCACAAAATTTTTAATAATCTGTCGATGGGCCAGAATTTCCTTGCAATCCTGCCCCAGGCTTGTTTTTTCAGATGGGATGGTAATCCGACTGGACTTTGGAACCTGGTTAAAAATTCTTTTAGTTTTTATTTTTATCATCCCGAATTTTCTCCTCTTTTAGTCGCCATTGGATTCTTTCCATAAGATCGGAGATAGAGATATAATAAATTTTTCCGTTAAATTTTTGCTCTACAGCCAGGCTCTTTAAAGCTTCCAGGGTTTTTTCATCGCCGATCTGGGCCAGGGCTTCTGAGGCTCCCTTAACCACCCAGATGGATCTATGATCCAGCAGAGAGATTCCCATCTCGGCATCTATCTGGGTTAAAGCAAAGGCAATTTTCTCCTGGATCTGGAAATCTTGATCGTTTAACATTTTCTGGAGAGGTTCCGTGGCCGTCTTTGACTTTAAATTCCCCAGGGCGGTGATCATATGACCTCGAACCCATTCATTTTTATCTTTAAGCCCTTCTATAAGGGGCATTACTGCCTTCTCGCAAGTTGGATACCCCGGTGGAGCGTTTGCACAGAGTTCTCCCAGAACCGTTGCTGCTTCCCCACGTATCCCTGCATTTTCATCCTTCAAGATCTGGATAATCGGTTCGATAGCCCTTTTGGATTTAAGTTTCTTGAGAGCCGACAATGCTCCCCATCTTAAATTCTTCTCCTGCAGCAGAATCCAGATAAGAGAATCTACGGCTTTTTCAGATTTCAGTTCCTCCAATGCAGTTAAAGCCTCCCATCGTACTCCCTCATTTTTATCATGAAGGAGGACCTGGATGAGGGGATCTACGGCCTTGTCGGATTTCAGCTTTCCTAATATAGTAGCCGCTTTCCAACGGATTCCATCGGATGGATCGTTTAGAAGTGCCTGAATAAGGGGTTCAACTAAACGATCTGATTTCAGATCCTCCAGAGCCGATACAGCCGTCCATCGTATAGACTCAACCGGGTCCTTCAGGGCCTGGACGAGAAATTCCAGAGCCGGTTCGATTTTGAGTTCTCCCAGTAGAGAAATAGCTTTATACCGAAGGTCGACGTCTTCGGACTTCAGCAGAGGTATAAGGGATGAAATCAGGTTGTCGGGCCTGGCCAGGAGTAAATCCGAGGCTGCTTTCTTGCTGATTTCCTCGTCTTTATCCTGCAAGGCTTTAAGAAGAGGTTCGGTTATTTTCTCTAACCCCAACTTTTCCAATCCAGACAAAGCCGCTTTACGGACATTCCGGTCTTCATCCTCCAAGGCATAGGTGAGGAACTGGGTGGCAGGTTCTGCATAGGGTCCTGCCAGTAAAGAAACGGCTATAGATACTGCTATCAGGCGTATTTTGGGATCCTTCTCTTTAAAAATCAACCGAAGGGACTCCATCATTCTTTCCCTTTTCAGTTCTCGAAGAGCCTTCTCGGCCTCTTCACGTATACGAAAGTCTTCATCCTGTAAGGCCTTAACAAAAAGGGGAAGAGTTTCCTCCGACTTTATTTCTCTCAGCAAAGAGAGGGCTTTCCAGCGGGTATTTCTATCCTTACTGTCCATGGCCAGGACAAGATCTTCAAGACCCTTACGGGAATCGAGTTCTAAAGGGACAATAACCCAGTATCTCCAATAAAGTTCCAGAACCCCGCCTGAAAGGAGAAGTAGGGTCAGAATTCCTAAAACGATCTTTATGCTTCTCCCTGTCTGTTGAGTTTCTACGGTATATCTATCTGGACTCATGGGAGTTCATGTTTTACAGGAGTCGGTTATGGCTTTTATTTTAGCTATACGTCTCCAGGAGGTAAAATAACTCCCAAGGCCTACTATCCCTCCTAAAAATTCGGCAAGGATCAGGTCCATTGGAAAATCATATTTTCCCCGTAAACGCCCGAATACTCGGGTTATTAACTGATAACCATACCAGACTACTATGGCAGATAGAATGGTTTTTCGATAGGGTTTATCGGTCAGATACGATTTAACCAGATAGGCCATAAATCCCCGACCCCAAGAGTGGTATAACTGACTTCGTAACTCTTTATAATGCCGTCGATGGCGGTGCCAAACCAGGACCCTAGGATCCTGAGCAATTTTATAGCCTGCCCGAATAATTCGGTAGAACATGTCTGCATCCCCACCCCCCGGTAGAGGGACGCCAGTATCCAGGGCTTCATCAAATAGACCCACAAAATCAAAGATCTTTCTCCGAAAAGACATGTTACATCCGGCTCCAAAGATAGGTTTACAAGGATAACAACTTCCTATCGGAGAGCTGAGTTCATAGATCCTTTTTTCAAACCAATGACCATAACCTCCTCTTAATTCCATGAGTTCTTGGGCTTCGGTTTCCATCTCCAAGGCCAAATTAGGTCCTGTACAACCCATGATATGGGGATCTGATTGAAAATTTTCGACTATGGACGTGATCCATCCAGGATCTGCAACCGTATCGTCATCCAGATAAGATAGAATTTCTCCCCTTGCCTCCTGGATCGCCCGGTTCCGGGCAAAATCTAAACCCCGTCGAGGTTCTACAACATACCGGATGGCAGTAACTTCAAGCCGACCCTTCATCTCCATTACAAGCTCCTTTGTTACTGAAGTCGGAGGATCATTATCGATGACCAGAATTTCGTACCTGGGATAGTCTTGCAAGATAAGGGAATTTAAACAACGACGTAGATCGTCAGGACGGTTCCTTGTACAGACACAGACCGAAACTAAAGGAGAAAAGGAGGAAAGGCCATCTCTCTTTTCATCTCCCTTTGTTCCCTCCCTTTCCTTTGCTTCTCCTTTCCCTGGAAAAGATGGCCTTCTGGCTAATTCCAGGGAAATCTTCTGCCCCAATTGTCGGTAGATTTCTCGAAGTAGCATGGAGACTTCTATAAAAGGAGAATCCACCTTCAGGTTTACAAGGCCCAATGGAATCCTCCCCATTCTTACCAGTACTTGCAAATTCTGATACCCCTCCAGGCCTCCAATTTGAGAAGCCGAAGTATGGGATGCCGTTGAGACTTCCTGTACAATGGGTTGAGAAATATCCCATTCTATAATTTTAGTGGCCATGCTTAAGGGTTCTTATCTTCACCTTTAATCTTAAAAGGTGAACCATAAACTCCCGAGGCAAATCCCAATGCCCAGGAAAAAAGCCCCAGGCAAAAGAGGGGAATTACCAGGGGAGGACCTAAAGAGTGGATAGATCGGAATTTGATAAATGTGTAAATCGTCCGAATAAATTTGACAAAGGGTAGAACCGGTAAGATCCCTGCAGCCAGAACCGGATGCCTGACGATAAAGGACCCCTGGAGATCTGTTTTCTTCAGGACCTGCACGGTTGTTCTGCCGATTTTATACTGATGCTTCAAATAATCCTTCAGATGGGTCCGATGAAAATGGTGAACCTGTATAGTCGGGTCAAAAAGAATCTTCTTCCCTTCTTGGGATAACCGCCAGTTGAACAGGAGATCTTCCTGGAACTCTCCGAAGAATCCTCCCTTCTCAACCAGGACACTCTTCTGATAGGAACTATTACCGGTGGCGATGTGTTGGACCAACTGTTTGGGTATTCCAGGTAAAAAATCTCTAAACTCACATAAATATCCCGCGCGACTTATCAGGCTGTGGGGATTTCCATTGTCTATAGACCCCCCGACGGCAACGATATCCCCCGTATGGGCCTCCTCCATTTTTAAGAGCCAGTCCGAAGCCGCGATACAGTCTGAGTCAACAAAGGCAATGAGGCGACCTTGTGCTTCTTTAACCCCCAGATTTCTGGCCGTCCCAGGATCCGCTTTTTCATCCAAATGAATGAGCTTGACGGTGGGAAACTCGCGTCGGATAATATCCGGTGTGGAATCCGTAGAACTATCTACCACAAGAACCTCAAAGGCTCCCCTTGGCTTTTGCTTTAAAATAGCCTCCAGGCAAGAGCGGATGGTTTGCTCTGAGTTATAAGAAGGGATAACTACTGAAATAGTTATCAAACTCATGGATTAAAGCTGCCGGCCGGTTCTTAACCACTCAACAGTCCATCGAATCCCCTCATCGTAGGGGACCCGAGGTTGATACCCCAATAGTTGCCGGGCTTTTTCAATACTATAGGAACAATCCACGGTCATAATATCAACCTTACTTCGGGTACATAAAGGTTCCTTCTTAAAAAAAGAAAGACGGGTAGAAGCTCCGGCTGCAAAAATCTTTTCAAGACAAAATCCGATACCTCTGGCCAAACTCCGGGGAACGTGAAAAGGAGGTACCTTCTTATTTAAAATGAAAGCTACCTTGGCGACCAGCTCGTTCACGGTAATCGGCTTTTCTCCGGCGATAATAAAAGCCTCTCCCACGGCCCTGGGTTGGGTCATGATCCGTTCAAATCCCTGAATAAGATCATCAATATAAACCAAATGGACCCGATTATTTCCATTCCCAACCGTTAAGTATTTCCCACTATAGATTAATCGAATTAACTTGGTTAACATGCCACTTACATCCTGAGGACCGTAAGTGATGACCGGGCGGACGATGGTTACAGGGAGATCTTTTTCTTGATAATAGCGAAATACAAGCTTTTCCGCTTCAACCTTGGATCGTCCGTAATTGTTAACCGGGGCGTAAGGATAGTTCTCCGTGGCAGGTCCTGGCCAAAAATGGCCGAAGACACTGACCGAACTACAGTAGATAAAATGGTTAACCTGATTTAAACAGGCTTTTAAGAGATTCTCGGTACCTTTTACGTTTACCCGGTAAAACTCTTCCCAACTCCAGAATCCTTCTCCCCTCAAAGCGGCCAGGTGAAAAACCACCTTTGCACCCCGAACAGCTTCCTTCAATTTATCTGTATCCTGCAAATCTACAAGAACCGGCTCTACACCCCATTGGGTTAAGAGATCCACTTTATGGAAGTTTCTAATGAGTCCTGAGATTTTGAATCCCTGCTGAGAAAGGTGCTGGACCAGATTATAACCAATAAAACCTGTGGCTCCACTGACAACTATATCCATTTCAGAATTCGCCAGATTACCCGGGTTATGGTCCTTCCAGAACATAACATATTGGTGTAACTGGCATTGGCCAATGGACAATAACATTCCTTATTTCGAATACTGGCCCTGAGTTCTTCAGCCTTTGGGCTAGACCATACTTTCTTGAAATCATAGTCATATTCCCGAAGATTTCCTATGCTCTCGGCCCGAATACAGCAAGTCCACACATTTCCATCCGGGGCTATATGGGCAGAAGCCCAACCGGCATAACAGGGAATCACCTGGGTTTTCTTCAACAAAATCTGTTTTACCAACTGATAGTATTCTAGCCGAAAAGCCTGGGTAATCTTGGAAATATGGAAAATCGAAGTACCCGAGATAGACTGCTTCTTTTCAATTTCTTTGGTGAGAAAATCCACTGCCTGGGCATATTCCTCATAGGAAGGGGTAATATCCAACCCAACCGTATCCAACTCCATCCGCTCCTCTGCTATTTCTGTGATATAAGAGTTTGGCTCCAGTCGGTCCAATTCATGATAGATAGGGAAAATGTTATGGACGTTATATTTGGATAGAACCGTGTGAATCCCCAGGGTTAAATTGGGATAATCGAGATTTTTAAGTTGCTGGTAGGTTTTTAAGGCCAGTTGGTAGTTATTTTTATAACCCCGAATTTCATCATGCCGCTCACCGATTTCATCCAGAGAAAGATTAATGATGATCTGGCTATCCGGACAACTCTTTGCGATCTGTTCCACCCTATCCGGAATAAACCGATAAAGAATCCCGTTGGTGGGAATATTAATGATACCCGGCTTACAGTGCCGGTAAGCACGCCGACAGATTTCCACAATATCTTTCCTCAAGAAAGGTTCTCCCCCGCTAATGGTAAACCAAAATGGCGCTTTACCCAGGGATTTGAAGATCCTGTCGTATTCTTCGACCGTAAGATTATCAACCCGTTTTTTATAAATGTTACAGGTCTGGCATCGGGCGTTACATGAGTACAAAATGCTGACAGTTAAATTAACCGGAAGGGTATTGGGGAACCCGAATTTTCTAAAGAGGGGGTACCTCAAAATTTTAGAAAATAAGTTGGTTTTCATCATATTTTCTTTGTACTTCTGGCCACATCCCAGATGAAAGGGTTTTTCTTTTTAATGTAAAAATCATAAGCTCCGAGGCCCTGGCCCAGAATTTCCAGGAAGATAGCTCCGATAATATAAAGAACTCGCCGAAGATGGAGGAATAAATACTTTGTCAGGCGATGAAAGCGCCTTTGTTTTATAAGCCGAAGGATCATTTCCAAATGAAGATAAACTTTCTTCACAAGAATAGATAGAATCAGCCGGATATCGGTGGATGCTACAGCATATCCCTGGGTTCTGTAGAGATGTTTATGTCCTGCAACGATACGTCGCCGCTGGGTCAGGTAATCCCGGATGGTTTCTGGACCCTTATTTCGTACAATAGCATCTTTCACGTAAAGGATTTGATATCCGGCTCTAACTAAGATGGCTTCCAGGGCCGCTTCATCAACCGCCGTATCCGATGGGATTCTTTTAATGACATTCCTGAAAGCGACCAGCTCACCCAGTTTAGGTTTGCTAAGGGCTAGGTAGTGATGCATCCACCAGAGGAAGTTGATGGAATATCCCATAAAGGTATTTAAATGGTTAATGGGACGAGATCGAGCTCCCGTCATCCCTACTCTAGGATCTGAGAAAGGTTTTAAGAGATTTTTTATGGCATTCCGAGAAGGAATCGTATCGGCACTTTCTAAAACCAGGATGTCGGCTTTGGCTTCTTGAAGGAAGAGATTGATCGCTGAGGCCTTTCCCTCCCGCTGTTCTTGAACCAGGAGTTTAATCCGCTCATCTTGGCCACAAAATTCCCTTACAAGGGCTTCGGTATTATCCGTGCACCCGCTGGCAACCACTATTATCTCCTGAATATGATACCCCTCCAGATTCTGCCTTAATAAAGCCTCCAACAAACGATGGATGTTGGCCTCCTCATTATGGGCCATGATCCCCACGCTGCAATACTTTATAGGATCTTTCAGGTTTTTCATTTTAAAATCCTAAAGTTCTCCTGTTTATCTTAGAGAGGAATAATATAACTATATATCATATTTTATATAACTCTATACAATTTTTATTAAAGACGAACCGTCAAAGCTCTTTTATAAGAAGGCTTTTTACCTAGTATATAGTGATGGTGAGCCCATAAAGCCTTAAAGAAATAAGGAAGAGGAGATTTCTCCAGGAAGGAAAATCGTTCCACCTTTTCCTTAAGCCCAGGATTTCTCCCCAGGTAGTAATCCATGATATTCCAGGTCCAGCCTCCTTCCGGGGATCCTGTTGAAGGATTCTCTTTCAGACGAATCCCGAACTTTTGAAGTATGTGTTTAATGGGGACGCAGGTGTCCGGCCAGGGTGGAATATCCAGAATACCCTGTCGGATGATTTGAAGGTTCTCCGATGCCAGAACCCGACAAATCCGATCCTTACGAACCCATTTTTCATCGACCTGTTTGAAAAAGTCTGGATCTATGCAATATTTCCGTAGAAAATATCCTGGCTGCCCTGGATTAGGAACCGCTATCAACACCAGGTTAGAGGATACCCGGATCATATCCCGGAGTAAGGACTCTGCCTGTTCTACAAACCAGAGGGCTGCAAAGTTCCATACCAGATCGAAACTATTTTCTTTGAAGGGAAGTCGGGATAGATCTTTTTGATAAATGGGTTGACATTGATCTTTTAAATCGGCCATCTTCCATAATTCTTGAGCTTCTAAAAGCCAGTTTTGGTCTTTATCCACAAGGGTCACCCGACAACCTTTTTTCGCAAAATGAAGGCTGTTGATCCCGGTTAGCCCGGACATGCCATAAATAGGGACTTCCAGAACATTATGGATGGGGTAGGTGGCCAATAGCTCATCAAAAAGGTTATTCAACATGAATCGCTCGTAAACAGTACCCAATCCTTCATCCAGATTTCTTTTCATTTTTTGGTTACCTCAAAGAGGGGTCCTACCCGGACCAGATTAAAGTTTTTCTGAAGATTATCGATCTTGTAATATCCCGAATTGATACCCGCCAGGTAGACAGGGTGTTCAGGAAAGTGTTCGGCTACGATCGGTTGCAGATCTTTCAAGCTTCCATAAAAATTACTGGATAGGATGATTACATCGGGTCTTAGCGCCTCTATCTCCTGTAAATAGAGTAGCACTGTGTAGGGAGTATAATCTGCAATCAAAATAGCATCGGGTTTGACAACTCGCAGGGCTTCTTCACCGAACCTTCTGGCACCATATTCTCCACGTTTGCCTGGATTCAGAAAAAAAGCGGTATTATCCCTAAAAGGGATTTCCCGGGCGTGTAAAAGATCTATATGCAGGCTTTTTACCAGATAAGGAGTCAGGTTGTAAGTTAGAAGAGGCGCAGCAACGATCGCCAGGATGAGGAAGAGAGGTAGGAATCCGGAGATGTCAAAAGGTTGTAACCTTCCACCTGTCTTCCTCTTTTTATACCCCTTTCCAAACTTTCCATACTTCCACACTATGGCAAAGGTTCCGTAACCTATAAAAAGAGAGAATATGACATAATCAGAGATGTAAAAGGTATACTTTGTAGAACCCAAACTCGGCCATGCCGTGGTTTTTATAAAAAACAGGCCGTTGATCCCCATGGCCAGAAGCAGGAAAATCCCGGTCTTCACATCTACTTCTAACAGGCTTTTTATTCCCCAAAAACCAAGGATAAAACCAATCCAGGGAAACTGATACATTAAATAGAGAAAGTAGAATAGGACTTCCTTGATCAGGATGTTTCCTTCGGGGAAGGTAAAATAGTGATAAATAGGAGGTGGACCAAACCATAATTTCTGGATGGTGGTTATAAAACTTCCCGGGAAAATCAAAAACAGGAGAAAGGCCACACCCCAAAAGCCTATCATCTTCACAACCCCTTTTTTACTAAAAATTCGGGAGGGGTCTGTGACCACAATAAAGTAAATTAAAGCCGGCAGGAGGGAAGCCAGAATCAGGTGGTTGGTAAGCCCCAACAGCAGAGTGAAACCTATGAGATAAAGCCAGTAATTTGTCTGAGGATGCTCTCGCCATACCAGAAGCAAGTAAATCAATAAAGCTACGAAAAAGGCATGTAAAGTATAGACCTCGGTGATGACGGCATGAAGCCAGAATGCATGGGAAAAGCAGAGGGCAGTTGCAGCGGTCCATCCGGCTGAGGGAGAATGGGTTAGTTTAAAGGTAATTGCATAAATAAAAGCAACCGTCAGGGCTCCGAAGAGGGCAGAGAGTAAATTCAGATTCCAGGCTAATTCTCCAGGTAACCTGGCAAAAATACGTCCCAATAAAATATAAAGAGGATGATCACTGGCCGTACCAATCCTTAAAGAGGACCTACGAACTTCCAGGGCAAAACCTGCGCTATCCCCCCAGATAACGGTGGGAGCCAAAGTCCACAGGTAAGTAAAAAAGGACAATAGAAAAGTACCCACAAAGTTACCTGTTGAAGAGGGTCTCTTTATCATCCTTGAAAAATTCCCTGGCATGGTAGAGGATCACTTTGAGGGGAGCCCGAAGTTTTAAAACCGTCCAAAAGGCTTCCCAGACGATCTTCCTTGAAATTTTAGAATATCCATGTTTTCGCTCCCGAAATAGAATAGGAATTTCCTTGACTTTAAAGCCGTTTTTTAAAACGTGATAAACCATCTCAATCTGAAAGGCATAGCCATCGGAATGAATCTCATCGAAGTTAATCCTTTCAAGAACCGCTCTGCGATAGCACCGAAATCCACTGGTAAAGTCCCAGATAGGCTGAACCATGATATAAGAAGCATACATGTTGGCAAGCTTGCTCATCAGCAGGCGTCGAAATCTCCATCCTTCAACCCGTATCCCATTTATATATCGGCTACCGATCACCAGATCCGAATCCTGTATGGCTTCCAGGAATTGAGGAAGATAGGAGGGGTCATGGGAAAAATCGGCATCCATCTCGAAGATATACTCTGCCCCTTGGCTTAAAGCGTACTTAAACCCGGTTATATACGCCGTTCCCAATCCCATTTTGGTTTTTCGATGGAGAGTATGGACCTGATGAAATTTCTCTGCCAGCTCGTCGGCTAATTTACCAGTTCCATCCGGTGAGTTATCGTCTATAATGAGGATACAAAACCGGGGATCGACTTCTATAATCCGCTGAACTAAAGGGTGAATGTTTTCCCGCTCGTTGTAGGTAGGAAGGATGATAAATGGTTGGATATCTTTTTCTTGCATGTCTATAAACTGTTTACAGCGATAAAGCCTGGATTAGTGGCACTGCGGAGACCTGCTTCAAGCAAGCAACTTAAATTGAATGGCTTCCCAACCCTGAGAGAAACTCCAAAAGGCTTTTACTGAGCTATATTAATTTGTGAAAAAAACCGTAAAAATATGTTTAACCTAAACAGGTATACCCTTAAATCTATATCCTAAGTTAAAATTTTTCAAAACATCAATATTATATCTTAATTAGAACTATTTTATTAAAATTAATCTGTAAAAATGAGCAAAGGAAAAGGGAAGATAAAAAGGAAAGTAAAACTATTAAATATGCTATAACTTAAATATGCTATAATTATGCCAAAATTATAAATTTTCTGAATATTTTTTAGATGCTCTATCTAACCCATTGATTTTATTGAGTAATTCGTTTTACAGATTTTGTAAAGTGGGAAGAAAAAAATCTTCTTTTTCAGCCTATAGGTTGAGTAAATTGTAAAAAATCCCGACGGTTAGAAGGATCCTTAAGCCTACGTTTTGTATTTATAATAAAAATGAAAAACAAATGTTGAAGGCAATTCGGTTAGAAAAAAGGGAGGGGTAAAATTTCTTATCACTTTCCTCTTACGGATTTTATATCCTATTTACATCCTAAAGGTAGCTTATTCATTTTAGATGGTAATAAATGGTGGATAAGTCTTGACAAAAGGTTTTCCATATGACAATCCTGGACTAACTCCTGGAAAGAAAAAGACCTTCAGGGTATCATGTTTGTTTACATTTTAATCTTGGGATAAAAGAAATCTTCCCTTATTCCGGAGTGAGTATAAACCGATCCATTAACCGGCGCAGGGCTTCTGCCTGAGAAGAAAGCTCTTCGGCGGCTCGAGCAGAATCTCGGGCATTGGCAGTGCTTTGCAAAATATGATGTTTTACCTCATCCATGGCCAGATTCACCTGGCCGGCTCCCTTTGTTTGTTCCAAAGTTGCCCGCTTTACCTGTTCTGCCAGGCTCCGCACGCCTTCCACTGCATGTAGAATTTGAGATCCTCCTTTTTCCTGTTCCTGGGTCGCACGATTGATCTCTGCAATCCGCTCCGTGACTTCTTCCATGGATACCATAACTTTCTGGGTAGACTCCTTTTGTTCCTGGATCGCCTGAGCGATCTCACTGGCAGCAGACAATGAGTTCTTTGCACTCGAAGTAATTCGATCCAGAGCCTGTCCCGCTTGATGAACCAATTTCACCCCTTCATCTACTTCCTGATTCCCCTCTCGGATCTCCTGCACGGCTTCCAGGGACTGCTTCTGTACTCCCTGGATAATCCCGGTAATCTCTTTCGTAGATACGGCTACCCGGTTGGCCAGTTCTTTAATTTCATCTGCCACCACGGCAAAACCTCTTCCATGTTCTCCAGCCTGGGCTGCCAGGATTGAGGCGTTTAAAGCCAGCAGTGCCGTTTGATCCGCTATCCCATCGATCACATCCAGAATGGTTCCAATCTCCTGGGATTTGGTTTCCAGATTCTGAATCGTTTGGGTCGCCGAGGCCACTGCCTGACGGATTTTATCCATGCTATTTATTACCTGTTGTACCGAAACCTGGCCCTGTACGGCAATTTCGGCAGTTTTTTGATAGAACTGCTTGAAGTCTTCTGCATTTTTAGCAACCCTTTCCACCGAGCGGACCATCTGATTCATGGCTGCCGCTGTGGTCTCGGACAATTCAGAAAGTTTTTCCGAGTTCTGATTAACCTGCTGAATAGAACCGAACATTTGTTCGACGGCAGAGGAAATCTCTTCGGTAGCCGCAAAAAGCGTCTGGGTATTTTCGGCAACCTCTTCCACACTGGCTCCCATTTCGGCCATGGCCGAGGAGGTTTCTTCAGCAGAAGAGGTAATATTCTCCACCGTTTTTAAATCTTCATCAGATCTGGTCAGAATCTCTGTGCTGATTAATCTCACCTGATCGGCATTACGTTGAATCTGGGAGACAAGTTCTCTCAACTGAGAGATCATATTCTTAAAAGAAAGGCCTAAAACATCTTTTTCAGATTTAGGATGAACGTCCTGGGAGAGGTCCCCACGGGCCAGTTTATCGGCAACCTCCGCCATCTTTTTCAAATACTGGGTCATCTGAGCAAAGGAATGCCCCAGTGTGTCATGCTGAGATCTCGGCTCGACTTGAAGGTCTAAATCCCCTTGAGAGATCCGGGTTGCCACCGCTGCCATATCTTTCAGGTATTCTATAAGGGCCCGGAGGGAAGCGGCCAGGATGGAAATCTCATCCCCCTTTTGGGTATTTATATCCTGAATGGTGCTTCCTACAAAAGCCCGAACCTCCTGCGTCATGGAAACGATCGGCCTGGACAAACCGCTGGCAATCAAAAGAGCTAGAAGAGTAACTCCAATGGCTGCGATCAAAACCACTCCTGACATTCTCCATTTCACTCCTTCGGCAGGGGCCAAAACCGTTGCCAGGGATTTGGAAATCCCAACCGTCCATCCTAAATCCCCTAAATCTTGATAACTCAAATCCTGCATATAAACCGTCAACTCTCCCTTTTCGATGTAATAGCCATTACGGTTCTTTTTCAGTTGGGTGGAAATCCCATCTGGAATTTGCTCCTTCCAGATTTTATTTTCATCCCGGTGCAGGATGTAAGTGCCCTGTTGGTTAAGGATCCAGATGGGCTCGGATTGGGTGGCCTTTAGCTCATTGACTTTCTCAGTTATTTTACTCCACTTCAAAAAAGCTACCAGGTAACCTCCTTTTTCCTGAATCTTCGTAATGGGGATGGAAAAGGTTAACGTGTAACCTTTGCTATCGGGAAACAGTTTCTGAATAAGGGGAGAGGGGTAAAAATCTCCCACCCGGGTATCCAGATGAAATTCTGAAATTTCTCCGGTTTGAAGGGTCGTCTCGCTGGAGGCCAGAACGTTTCTGTTTTCGTCTAAAAGAGCAAGTAGATAGTAATTTCCAGAACTGGTCACATAACTTTTAAGAAATTCACTCACCCGGGGGAGAGTCGCCGGAAATTTCAGGCCTCCAAGAATAAGTGGATTATCGGATAAAACCTGTAAGGCATGCAGACGCTCTTGAAGAAAGATCGTGATTCTGTCGGCGGAGTTTTCTACCAATTGTTGATAATCGCCGATAACGTTTTCTTTTAATATTCCAGTGGTATAATAATAGGCAATAATCCCTCCAATAATAACCGGTGTAAGTCCTACCAATAAAAAAAAGAACAACAATTTCTTATGAAGTTTACCGAACAAATTTTTATTTTTCATAACGATCTCTCCCCTCTGTGTGTCGTTTCCAGGAAACCTGGACCGGGTACTTTTTTGCTCTACTTTTGCATTTTTTAGCCCTTACGCCACGAAAAGCCATGAAAAGAAAAGTATGGGAGTGTGGGCGTATGGGGGGATGGGAGGATAGGAGAATTTACACCTATACTCCCACACTTTTCTTGACCCTTCCTGGATAAACAAAATCAATAACTTATGAAAAAAAGTAAAAATATAAAAGTATAGTAAACACGTATGATTATTTTTTTACTTTAACCCTTTGGGAAGGGACTTGACCTTCTTCATTAAAAAAGGTATACATGTTATTTGTAAACCATACAAAGCTTATTAAAATTAGACACATCTGTCCAGTGAAAAGTTTGGTAAAAGAATGAGGTCTCATTCTGAAATCCGTGTTATTTTTGAAGACTCCCAACTTATCGTGGTAGATAAACCGGCGGGGCTTCCGGTTATTCCAGGGCGATGGAATAAAGAGGAAGATACCCTGTTTGCAAGGGTCAATGAATATCTCGGTTCCTCTTCTGTTCCTTCAGGTTCCCCTTTACCTGAAAAAGTAAGGATAGTCCACCGAATTGATCGGGATACCAGTGGAGTTGTGATTTTTGCAAAGACAGCCCAGGCCCATTCTAGGTTATGCCAGCAATTTCTCCGCAGGGAGGTAAAAAAAATCTATGTAGGGGTGGTAGAAGGGGTTGTGAAGGAGGATCGGGGGACCATCCAACTCCCCATTGGAACAGATCCCCAAAAAAAGGGAGTGATGCGCATCGATCCTAAAGCAGGGAGGGAGGCTATCACCGATTATGAGGTGATGGAGCGGTTTATTGGTTTTACGCTGCTCAGGTTACAACCCAAAACCGGGCGAACCCATCAGCTACGGATTCACCTGCAAGCTTTTGGATATCCTTTAGCTGTGGATCCTATATATGGAAACCGGGGAGTTTTATACCTATCGCAGCTTAAGCGGGGTTTCAAGCCTAAATCAGATGAGCCCGAAAGACCCCTTATGGCCCGACTTTCTCTCCATGCAAGCAGTCTCTGTATCGTGCATCCGACGGAGGGCAAAGAAATAACCTTTGAAGCCAAACTCCCCAAAGATATGGAGATCTTGATCAAAAATTTAAGGAAATATAGACGGAACCCATGAGAACTCAACGCCTGTTTATAATAACTCTACTTTTAATCAGATTCTTTTTTCCTGCCGTCCTTGAAGCCGAAACCCGTTTAACCATTCTCCATACCAGTGAGCACCACGGAACTGCCTTACCCGATGAAGATGGAATGGGAGGGCTGGCCTATCAGGCAACCGTTATTAAGGAAATTCGGGCTAAGGAAAAGAATGTGTTACTCTTGAATTCCGGAGATCTTCTGATAGGGACTTTAATGTCGACCGTTTTTAAAGGAGTTCCCGATGTTCTGGCTATGAATTCGATGAAATACGATGCCGTAACGGTCGGAAATCATGAATTTGATTTTGGACTTACGGCTTTTCAAAATTTAAGGGATCTGGCCCGATTTCCTTTCCTGAGTGCGAATATCCAACGAAGAGATACCACCTCCTCCTCACCTAATTTGGCGCAACCCTGGATGATTCGAGAATTCGATGGTCTGAAAGTAGGGGTACTGGGTCTTACCACGGTAGAAGCTCGAGAGATCATGAACCCTGCCCTGGTTAAGCAGATTACTGTCCTGGATCCTATCCCTCTGGCCCATCAAGTGGTCTCGACCCTTCGTCATCGGGTAGATCTTATTATTGCCCTGACCCACCAGGATAATGAGGATGATATTGCCTTAGCTAAGGCGGTTCCGGAAATCGATGTCATTATCGGAGGTCATACCGAAGGTTTCGATGGGATTCTGCCTGTTGATTCCTCCACCCCCCGGGTATCAACCGCTTCGATGAGGGAATTGGAAAACCCCCCAACGATTTATGTTAAAACCCATAGACAGGGAAAAACGCTGGGTAGATTGGACCTGGTCGTTGAAAACGGAAAGATCCTAAAGGCAAAAGCCGAAAATATTCCCATTAACAGCCGGGTTCTCCAGCCCGATGAGGAAGTTGCCCACCTTTTAAAGATTTACTCCGACCAGTTAAACCAGGATCTGAAAAGGGTTATCGGAAAAACCCAGGTAGAACTCAACGGGGAGCGGGATTGGATTCGTTCCCGGGAATCTAATTTGGGAAATTTCATCGCCGACATGATACGAAGCCATACCCAAACGGATATTTCTTTCATTAACGCAGGGGCTATTCGGGCGTCTATCCAGAAAGGGGATATTACCCTGGGAGATCTTTATCGGGTATTCCCCTTTTTAGGAAACACCCTCGTAACCTTCCAGATCACCGGGGCAGACATTCGGGAAGCCCTGGAAAACAGTGTGAGTCAGGTTGAAAAGGGAGCCGGACGGTTCCTGCAGGTCTCCGGGCTGACCTATACCTATAACGCTAAGGCTCCCCTGGGAAAAAGAGTTCTGGAAGTCAAGGTACACGGAACCCCGCTGGTACCGGATCGCCTGTATAAGGTCTCAACCACCAACTACCTGGCGGAGGGGGGAGATGGTTATATTATCTTTTTGGAGAATAGAAAAAACTACCACGATACTCACATCCGTTTGATCGATCTGCTCCAGGAATACATTCAGAAACAAGGGGTCATTTCGCCCCAGGTGGAAGGAAGAATCGTAGAAAAATCGACCTAGAAGGCCGATCTGGGTCCTTTCCTTTGGATTCTGAAAAATTACTTTACCTGAAAAATCCCTTTTTCAACGGCTTCCTGGAGGGTTTTTTTGATATCCGCAACCCGAGGACCGTCCTTTGAAAGTTCTATCTCGATCCGATCCCGAGGTCCAACTTCAATCTCTCGTTCCCCATCCAAGGCTAACGTGGCCGGTCTTTGATGAAGGGAAATCCGATCTCCGATATTCAAGATCTTGTATTCGGATATTCCCACGACTTCACTCAGTCCGGGAGCAATCATAGATCGGATCTGTAAAGAGGGGGGCTTCTTACTCCCGCTTTGACTGTTTTCCAGGATTATATGGATGCCGGTATCGCTGTCTGCAGGAATCGGATGAAAAGCTCCTACGATGGAGGCCATTCCGATATGGGTCGGTTCTCCGCGGGTTAAGATGATCTCCCAAATCCTTTTCACATCCCAGATGGCCCTGGCCCCTACAAACAAATCTTTTGAAACCACTACGTCGATGAGGGCATGATCTATCCATCGATTATTTTTATAAATATTTAATTTCTTGGTTGGGAAGGTGATGGTCTCGATAGGGACCCACCCCCTGGCAATACAACCTCCGGCCAGCCCGGCAATGGTTCCTTCCACCATATAGGGGAAGACGTTGTTGGTCCCTGTAGATATGGGGATGAGAGGAATATCTCTACACTCTTTGGCAACAGCCCGGTTGGTCCCATCTCCTCCCAAAACAATCAAACAATGGATTCCTATCTCCCGCATAATCCGGGTGGCTTCTACAGTATCTTCCTGGTAACCGGTTACAGGCATTTCAACAAAAGAGACCGTGGCTTTCAATTTCGAGAGGTTACTCAGAGCTCTATGTCCCAGCCCGTATTGATCCGGCATAATAAGAATCTCATCCACACCCATCGAATCCAGTCCCAGGAGGATCTTACGCAGGATATTAGCCTTTTCCACATTATCTACAACCGTCGCATGGGCAACCAACCGCCGAATATCCTTTCCAGATAAGGGATTTGCAATAATACCTACTCTACTTGTCATTTTTATGAAGTAAAAATCCAATTTTATTCTGCAAATAAAGCTTCCACAAATTCTTCCGCCTTAAAAGGTCGAAGATCCATAAGTTTCTCACCAACCCCGATATAAGCAACCGGGATTTTAAGTTCGTTGATAATCCCTGTAATGATTCCACCTTTAGCCGTTCCATCCAGCTTAGTTAGAATAAGCCCTGTAAGTCCGATGTTTTCATGGAATAGTTTCGCCTGAGAGATGGCATTTTGACCGGTTGTGGCATCTAACACCAGGAGAACTTCATGGGGAGCTCCGGGGAGTTCTCTGCCGGCAATTCGCTTCATTTTTTTCAACTCATCCATGAGATTCTTTTTAGTGTGAAGCCGTCCGGCCGTGTCGATAATAACGACATCCGCTTTTCTGGATCTGGCAGCCTGCATGGCATCGTAAATCACCGCAGAGGGATCGGCCCCCGGTTCGTGCTTGATGACTTCACATCCGGCCCGCTGGCCCCAAATTTCCAACTGTTCGATGGCTGCAGCCCGAAACGTATCTCCGGCGACCAGAAGAACCTGTTTACCCGCCTTTTTAAAATTATGGGCAAGCTTCCCGATGGTGGTGGTTTTACCTGTCCCGTTAACCCCGATCACCATGATCACGAAAGGAGTTGCCTGGTTTATATCTACTACCTTTTCCCCATTTTTCAAAATAGCCAGAATCTCACGTTTCAGGTGAGATTTCAATTGAGCCGGATCTTCAAGTTCCTTCTTTTTGACTTTACTTTGAATACTGGAAATAACCTTAAGCGTTGCATCGACGCCTAAATCGGCCAGAATCAAGACTTCTTCCAACTGCTCCAAAAGATCCTCATCAATTCTGGTTTTACCGGTTAAGAGGGCTTCCAGGTTGTTGATAAAATTTTGATGGGTTCTGGCCAGTCCTTGTTTGAGTCTTTCAAAAAGCCCCTTCTCATCCAGAACCTCGTCAACAATCGTTTTGAGTCGCTCGGCTTCACTTTCTTCTAACTTCTCAGCTTTTACCTCCTGGGTAATCTCCTTTTTCAAATCTTTGAGCTCTCTTTTAACTTCCGCGGCCACATCCAGTTCCTTATATCGGGCCATGACAGTCCCGAACATCTCGATACCTTTTTTGGTGTCTCCCCGTTTTATAAAGCACTCTCCCAGGAGACGGTAAGCTTCGGCCTTTTTTTCATCTACGGTTTGAAGTTTGAGGGAATCTTCCAGTTGCTTGATGGCCGGACTATATTTCTCCTGCAACAGGTAAATCCGCCCAAGGGCCAGATGAATATCTGCAGCGGTCTGAGGATCGGGTTGGAGTTTCAAGGCGGATTTATAGATTTCTATGGCTTCCTCATACTCACCCAGCTTCTCCTGGAGGGGGGCCAGTTGAGTTAAGGAGAGGATCTTCTCCTCCGGCGTGGTGACCGATTCCAGATGTAATTTCTGAAACTCTAAGGCCTTCTCATAGGCCTCAACCCGTTGATAGCCCTGAGCCAGCAGGGCATAAATTCGTGTTAAAAGATCTTTAAATTCAATTCCGAAGGATAAAATCCGCTCTCCACTTTCGATAGCTTTCTTAAAGTTACCATCCTTGAGATACATCTCGGCCAGACCAACATGGGCTTCTAAGGCTTCCCTGGATCGATTTTCTCCATAGTATTTAATCGCCGTTTGATAGCTATCCAGGGCCAGAGGATAGAGCGTCTGTTCTCGATAAATATCTCCGAGTTGCTTGTGACTGGAGGCCAATAAAGCCGGTTGAGAAGTCAGATCTAAAACACTGCGATGATAGTTTTTGGATGTTTCCAGGTCCTCCTTAAGGGTTTTATAGAGAGTTCCTAAGATATGATAGATTTCCGCCCGGGGGAGTCTGGTGGCCGAGCTTTTATCGAGTTTCTCCTCTTTGAGGGCGGTTTCCAGGTAATGGAGAGCCTTCTCCCCCTGTCCGTAATCCAGATAAAGCTTCCCCAGCAGATATCTGGCTCTATTTGCCTCCTGGGCTCCCTGTGCAATGGCAGCTTCATATTCCCGGGCGGCCTTTTCCAGTAAAGAGATCCCCGCTGAGGCTTCGGTTTTTGGTCCTTTATCCCTTGCTTCCGGTTTCCTGTCTTTTACTTCCGGCTTCCTATCCCTTGCCTCTGGTTTCTTATCCCGGACTTCCGGCTCCTGGGCGATGGGTCGGTCGCCCTTACCTTCCCTTAGTTGCTTCTCGTAGATGGTTCCCAAATAGAAATGGGCTTCGGCACTTCTTGGAAATTCGGCAGATTCTTGAAGAAGGGTTTCGAGGTTCTCCCTCGCTGTATCTATATTTCCCTTCTTCAGGTCAATGATGGCCAGACCCAGACAGGCCTGGGCTTTAAAGTAGGAAGCAGGGTTCTGGTTTTGGACGGCCATAAATTGTTCCCGAGCTTCCTCATATCTCCCCTCATCAAGATATAACCAGCCCAGCTTTAGAATCAAACCTATATCCTTAGGATTCTTTTTGATAGCTCTCTGAAGCTGTTTAACTTCGCTCCAACCAAATAAATTCATTTTTTTATATTTCTCCCTCTTTTAAGCATAAATCGGTTTGAGGAATCTCCCAATAAAAAACAACCCCTAGTGGTTTTATCCCTGCTACCAGTTCGATATGAAGACCTGGCCTAAATTGTAGGGGCAGCCCTCTGTGACTGCCCTATTTTAGGTATAAGATCTCCAGGGGCATTCCCTGGAATAAAGTACCTTAAAATCCACCGATTTTCAAGCAAAAAAGATGATTCCTCTCCCAGCCCGGATGACCTTAGCCGGGAAGTAACTGTAACAATTTAGTAAGCGTCACTTTTTCTGTCTGAACCCCCCCGGTCCCCCCTGGAGGGGAGACTTCAGCAGCAGCAACCCTACGTCAGTCCCCCCTGGAGGGGGATTGAGGGGTGTTTCTTTTTCCATCTACTAAATTGATACGGATACAGCCTGGAAGTTTTGCTTGACATATTTACAGATTAAGTAATAACTTAGTTTAGTATCCTCCTGCAGATCAAGATTTAGCCATAGAGACTGAAGAAAATAGGGGTAGACAAAATTTTCTCTTAAACGCAGGTAATAAGGATATCTTTGTGACCAGATCTGGTTGGAATTACCTCTATCTTCTGGATTTTTTAATAGATCGTACCTTTAATTAATTTTATTAAGCATTGGATAGTTGTCTGTAACAGCGGACAATGGACAATAGCAACGGACTCATATATGTTTAAAGGTATACTTCCACCTATTCCGACTCCCTTTAAGGAGGACGAGGTTGCCTATGATAAACTGGCGGAAAATTTAACCAAGCTCAATCGGACAAAGCTGGCCGGTTATGTGATTTTGGGAACTAACAGTGAACCGGTTCATCTTACCGAACAGGAAAAACTTCGGGTCATCGAAACCGCACGAAAGGTCGTACCTAAGGAGAAGGTTTTACTGGTAGGAACGGGTTTAGAATCTACTCAAGGAACCATCGAGTTAACCAATAAGGCTGCAGAGCTTGGAGCTGATGGGGTTTTGGTTGTATCTCCCGGTTTTTACAAAAACGCTCTGACCAAATCGGAAATTCTCTATAAACACTACATGACCATAGCGGACAAAGCCAAGACCAAAGTACTCCTTTATAACATTCCTCAGTGCACGGGGATCAACCTAGAAGCCGACCTGGTTGCACGGCTTGCCCAGCACCCCAACATTGTAGGGATTAAAGACAGCTCGGGTAATATTGCCCAGTTAAGTGATATCGTCCGAATGGCACCGGCTCATTTTAGTACGTTTACAGGGTCTGCGCTGGTCTTATTACCGGCCCTCTGTGTCGGAGCAGTTGGAGGAATTGTAGCTGTGGCCAATGTGGCTCCCGATGAGATGGTTCGGATTCAGGAGCTCTATCAGCAGGGAGACCTGAAAGGGGCCCGACAACAGCAGTTTAGGATGACGCCTCTGGCCAAGGGGGTAACGGTTAAGTATGGAATTGGAGGACTCAAAGCCGCTATGGACCTGGTTGGTTATTACGGAGGTAAACCCCGATCTCCTCTCCCAGCACCCAATCAGGAAGAAATCGAAGATCTGAAAAAGCTGTTAAGAGAGGTTGAATTAATCTAATTATGTTTGAAAAACTGAAAGCCCTAGAAGAAAAGTATGAGGAACTCACGAAACTCCTCAGTGATCCCAAGATTATAGCCCAGCAGGATAAATTTAGGAGCTATGCTAAATCCCATGCGGAATTATCTGAGATTGTAGAAACCTATCGAAAGTACCAGAAGGTTCTTCGGGAAATAGAGGAAGCCCGGGAATTGATCAAGAATGAAAAGGACCGGGAGATGAGGGAGTTGGCGGAAGGAGAGCTAAAGAGCCTGGAGTTGAAGCGCGAGGATCTGGAAAGGCAATTAAAAATCCTGATGCTTCCCAAGGATCCCAATGATGAGAAAAATATCTTTCTGGAGATTCGGGCAGGAACCGGGGGAGACGAAGCGAGTTTGTTTGCTGCAGACCTTTTTCGGATGTACACCAAATATGCGGAAAGTAAGAACTGGAAGGTTGAAATTATGAGTCAGAGTCCCTCTGAAGTGGGTGGGTTTAAAGAAATTATAGCTCTTATTGAGGGAAAGGGGGCTTATAGCCGATTGAAATTTGAAAGCGGTGTGCATCGGGTCCAGCGGGTTCCGGTTACCGAAGCCAGTGGTCGCATTCATACCTCAACCGCGACGGTGGCCGTGTTACCCGAAGCCGATGAGATAGAGGTTGAGATCGATCCCAATGACATTCGGATCGATGTGTTTCGATCTTCAGGTCCAGGGGGCCAAAGTGTCAATACCACCGATTCCGCGGTGCGGGTCACGCATATTCCTACCGGAATTGTCATCTCTTGTCAGGATGAAAAATCTCAGCATAAAAACAAAGCCAAGGCACTTCGGATCCTGCGGGCCAGGTTATTGGATAAACTCCAGCAAGAGCAACAGGATAAAATCTCCCAGTCTCGCAAAAGCCAGATCGGTAGTGGAGACCGGAGTGAGCGGATTCGTACCTATAATTTCCCTCAAAATCGTATAACGGATCATCGGATCAACTTTACGACCCACAATATGGATAAAATTTTAAACGGGGAACTCGACGAGATTATCGATCCTCTGATAGCTTACTACCAGTCAGAACAACTGAAAAATACCGCCTGATCGGGTATCCATTCAGACTGATCATCTTAGACCTTATATCCATGGGTTGATAAAGGGGTGATCCTATCCGATCGCCCTATGTCTGGTTACTCTTTCTGTGTCCCCGAAGGGATCTATAGCCATGTTAGCGTTGGATTAAAAAGCCCGGTTGGGTTTTCCTTCTTTAGAGACTCCTAGGATCTCCATCCTGGCCAGCAGAGGTGATAAATTTTGTTGACAATAAAAGGTTTTGTTTGAAAATAAAGTAAAGGGAGCCAGTTATTCTGGATAAGGAGGGAAAATGAAAACAATCAAAATACTTTTAGAAGAAAAAGAAATGCCGACCCAGTGGTATAATATTTTACCTGATTTGCCTAAGCCGCTTCCTCCTCCTATTCATCCCGCTACCGGTCAGCCGGTTGGGCCGCAGGATTTAGCTCCTATCTTTCCCATGGAATTAATTAAACAGGAGGTCAGTTCAGAGCGTTGGATTGAGATTCCCGAGGAGGTTCAGGATGTCTACAAGTTATGGCGTCCGACTCCTTTATATCGGGCCTATCGGCTCGAAAAAGCCCTGGATACCCCTGCAAAGATTTATTATAAATACGAAGGCGTAAGTCCTGCGGGAAGCCATAAACCGAACACGGCGGTTGCCCAGGCTTATTATAACAAAAAAGAAGGAGTTCAACGTTTGACCACCGAGACCGGGGCCGGACAGTGGGGAAGTGCCCTGGCTTTCGCCTGTAAAGTATTCGATTTAAAATGCACGGTTTACATGGTAAAGGTGAGTTATCAGCAAAAACCTTACCGTCGAATTATGATGGAAAGCTGGGGAGCCGAGGTTTTTGCAAGCCCGACTACCCAAACCCGGGCAGGTCAAAAGATCCTGGAGCAAGATCCCAATTCCCCGGGAAGTTTAGGCATTGCTATCAGTGAAGCCATTGAGGATGCCGTTAGCCGGGAGGATACCAAATATTCCCTGGGAAGTGTTTTAAATCATGTACTGCTTCATCAGACTATTGTGGGTTTAGAGGTCAAAAAACAATTTGAAAAGATAGGAGAATATCCGGATATCTTGATCGGTTGTGTAGGAGGGGGTTCTAATTTTGGGGGATTCAGTTATCCTTTTGTAAAGGATAAGTTAAGTGGAGAACGGAAGAATACCCGAATTATTGCCGTAGAGCCCACAGCATGTCCCAGCTTAACAAAAGGGATTTATACCTATGATTTTGGAGATACTGCCGGAACCACGCCGCTCCTTAAGATGTATACCCTGGGGTCTAATTTTATTCCGCCTCCGATCCATGCCGGTGGACTCCGCTACCACGGCGATGCGCCTACTTTATGTCTTTTGGTTGATGAAAAAGTGATCGAAGCCAGGGCCTATCCCCAAAAGGCTATCTTTGAGGCCGCCTTACAATTTGCAAGAACAGAAGGTATCGTACCGGCACCTGAGCCAGCCCATGCCATTCGTTGTGTTATCGATGAAGCTTTACAATGTAAAGCTTCTGGAGAAGCTAAAGTCATCGCTTTTAATTTATGCGGGCATGGTCATTTTGACCTGGCGGCCTACGATGCGTATTTGAACGGTAAATTAGAAGATTATAGTTATCCTGAAGAAAAAATCAAGGAGTCTTTAGCAAAACTTCCGAAGTTTTAAGGAAAAATCGGAGGTTAGAAATCATGAGAGAGGTTACCTATTTAGAAGCTATTCGTGAAGCCCTTCGAGAAGAGATGGCTCGGGATAAAGATGTGTTCCTATTGGGGGAAGACATCGGTGTTTATGGGGGGGCCTTTAAAGTAACCGCCGGCTTACTGGAAGAGTTTGGAGAAGAACGGGTTATCGATACCCCTTTATCCGAAGGGGCCATTGTGGGAGCCTCTATTGGAGCTGCTTTGATGGGTATGCGGCCGGTCGCCGAGATGCAGTTTGCAGATTTTATCTCCTGTTGCTTTGATCCCATTGTAAACTGGGCAGCTAAAGCCCATTACCGGTGGGGGGCTAAAGTCCCTATTGTGATTCGATGTCCTTCCGGGGGAGGAATGAATGCAGGCCCCTTCCATTCTCAAAATCCAGAAGCCTGGTTTACCCATGTTCCCGGTCTAAAAGTAGTGGCTCCGGCTACTCCTTATGATGCCAAAGGTCTGCTTAAGGCTTCCATCCGGGATAATAACCCGGTGCTGTATTTTGAGCATAAATTCCTTTATCGAAGAATTAAAGGAACCATTCCCGATGAAGATTATATAGTGCCTTTGGGAAAAGCCGATATAAAAAGACGGGGCCATCATATCACCCTTTTAACCTACGGGGGAACCCTCCATAAGTCCCTGGAAGCGGCAGAGAAAATGGCCGAAAAAGGGGTCAGTGTGGAGGTTGTAGATCTAAGAACGCTCATTCCCCTGGATAAGGAAACGCTTTTAGAATCCATCAAAAAAACCAATAAGGTTGTGATCGTCCATGAAGATACCAAAACCGGTGGATTTGGAGCTGAGCTTGCCGCGATTATCTCCGAGGAGGCCTTTGAATATCTCGATGGACCCGTTCTGCGGGTAGCTTCCATTGATACCCCCGTGCCTTATAGTCCCCCTTTAGAGAACTTCTTCTTACCTCAGGTGGAGGATATTGTCGAAGCGCTGGAGAAGCTGGCAGCCTATTAAAGGGATAAGGGAGAAGAGGGAGAATGGGAGAGCAAAAGACAGAACTAAACTCCCAAACTCTCGTTCTCTTTACATTTTCATTCTTTCTTAAATTATGAATCTTAAAAAAGATGAGCTTTTAAAAATCTATTATTACATGAAACTCATTCGGGCCATAGATGATCGGGCCTCAAAGTTGTATCGCCAGGGGAAGCTCTATGGCGGAGTTTACAGTGGTTGGGGTAATGAGGCTACGGCTATTGGCTCAGCCTGGGCTTTAGAGAAAGAGGATATTCTGGCTCCCCTGCAAAGGGATGTCGGCGCAGCCCTCGTCCGAGGGTTTACCCCGGCCAAAATTTTTGCCCAATATATGGGCAAAAAAACCGGTTATACCCGTGGAAAAGACCTTAACCTTCATATGGGAGATCTGAAACTCGGGGTTATTGCCCCCATCAGTATGCTAGGAGAAACCATCGTAGTTTGTTCTGGAATTGCCCTTTCTTTCAAATTAAGACGGGAAAAAAGGGTCGTTTTGACGTACATCGGAGATGGTGGAACCAGCACAGGACTCTTCCATGAGGGGATGAACTTCGCCGGGGTTCATAAACTCCCCCTGGTGGTAATCTGCGAAAATAATCAATATGCCTACTCGACGCCTCTAAGCAAACAAACGGCCCTTGTGGATCTGGTGGATCGTGCCAAGGCTTATGGAATACCTGGCGTCGTTGTCGACGGTAACGATGTTTTGGCCGTTTATGAAGTAACGAAGGCAGCCGTAGAAAACGCTCGGAGCGGTAAGGGTCCTACTTTTATTGAGTCAAAAACCATGAGAATGCGGGGCCATGCAGAACATGACGATGCTTTCTACGTACCCAAGCAATTGCTGGAAGAATGGGCTAAAAAGGATCCCATCGATCGATTTGAAAAATATCTGAGGAATCATAAAATCCTTAATAAAACCATCCAGAGCGAAATAGAGACCCGTATAGAAAAAGAGATCGAAGAGGCCGTCCAGTTCGCCGAGAATAGTCCCTGGCCGGAACCCGAAGAGGCCCTGGAAGGTGTATATGCTGACTAATTTTGTCCGTTATTCGCTGTCCGTTGTAGGGGATTAAGGGATTGTCGGAACAGATAAGGAACCGCTTACAACGGACAATGGAGAACGGATACCAGACACTCATTATGCCTGTTAAGGTTGTGATGCCACAACTGGGGGAAAGTATTGCAGAGGGAACCGTCTTGAAATGGTTGAAGAAAGAAGGGGAACGGGTAGAGAAAGATGAGCCGCTCCTGGAAGTCAGTACAGATAAAATCGACTCTGAAATACCTTCCCCGGCGAGTGGAATTTTATCCAAAATTATGGTTCCAGAAGGAGGTGTGGTCCAGGTCGGCAAAGAAATGGCCGAAATTGCCCCCTCCGGCGAACAAGTTATGGCTAAGCCGCCTCCTCTAGAATCGGTTCCTCCCCAGGCAGGGGTTCCGCAGCCTGAGAAACCCTCTGCAGAAAAGCTTACCGAATTTAAACCGGAAAGTAAGGGAAGGGAACCCCGGCATTATTATTCTCCGGTGGTTCGAAATATCGCTCAGAAAGAAGGAATTAGCCTGGAAGAATTGGAGCAAATCCAGGGAAGCGGTCTCGGAGGAAGAGTCACCAAAGAGGATCTCCTAAAATATATCCAAGTACGGGCCCAGAAGAAAAAAGCAGAAGCAGAAAAAGAAGTCATTCCTTCTCCGGTTGAACCGGCCATCAAAATGCCTGAAAAACCTCCCGTTACTCCTACTCCACGGGTAACCCTTGAAAAAGGGGATGTGCTAATTCCCCTGACCCCGATGCGTAAGGCCATCGCCGAACATATGGTCCGTAGCGTACACACTTCCCCCCATGTCACAGCCGTTGTGGAAGTCGATATGACTGCCATTGTCAAATTCCGGGAGAAAATCAAAGAACAATTTCTCCAGAAAGAAGGGGTTAATCTCACTTACCTTCCCTTTATCATTAAAGCAACGGTGGGTGCATTAAAAGCTTATCCAATGGTCAATTCCAGTTGGTCCGACGAAGGGATCATCCTACATAAGGATATCCATATAGGAATTGCCGTAGCTTTGGAAGATGGACTTCTGGTACCTGTGATCAAAGCTGCCGATGAGAAGAGTATTTTAGGATTGGCCCGGGAAGTAGAGGACCTGGCCCGAAGAGCCAGAGAACGTAAATTAACTCCCGCCGATGTGGAAAAGGGAACCTTCAGTATCACCAATACGGGCATGTATGGAACTCTCTTTGCAACCCCCATTATCCATCAACCCCAGGCGGCAATTTTAGGCGTAGGAGCCATCGTGAAACGGCCTGTAGTTTTGGAAAATGAGGCCATCGCCATCCGCTCCATGATGTACCTGTCTCTTTCCTTTGATCATCGGATCATCGACGGAATCATAGCCGCTCAATTTATCGATAAAGTTAAACAAAATCTGGAAACCATGGACTTAACCACCCTGGAATTGCTTTAACCCGGATGAATCTGGAAGTTATACTTGGGAAGTTTCAAGATTTTAGTGCTTAAAAGGTTTTGACAATAACTTCGTACTGTTCCGGTTGACAGGAGAGGGGAATCGGACCTTTATGCTCGAAACTGAATATTCGCAATAAGAAGAAACCGTAGCTTTTCAGACACGCTCTACGGGATAGAATTGCCTCCTGGCCGGCAAACTCCCGGGAACTTTCCATCCCTCATTCGGTTTCCACTTCCTCATCGCATATCCAAAACCTATCCACCTTATATCAGGTCGGTATTGAAATAGGGTATAAATCCTTTTCTGCCTGTTATTTAAATTTTACCTTGACACTCCTTAGATTCGGCATAAAATTTGAATATTACTATTTTTAAGGTTTTTCCGAATTTTCATAGGGAGTTAAAACGGTTATGGCTACGATTACCTACAAAGTGGTAGAGCTAAATATTGTCACCGATGAAACCATTGAAGCTTCCGTCAACGAGTGGGTACGTAAAGGTTGGAACTTTGAAGGGATTCATTTTGTGGTTACACCGGCTTCGCGGAGACCCTCGATGGCTTTTATTTTCTTTATCCGGGAAGCCCCGGAAGAAGAGTAGGAGGTAAGGTATGGAAACGACCTATATCTGTGCAGAATGCCTGATGCGTCAGGCTCGAGAAGCTTGTGATCTGGCCTTTGAAGAATGGAATTCCCGCTATGAAACCATGTTATGGGCCATCGATAAACTCCAGAATTCCTTTCAAGGTGCCACGCCCGCCTTACTGGGCACCGAGATTCATAGAATGATCAAAAATGCGGCCACCGGGGACCCTTATCTGAAGTTTAAAAAGAAAAGTAATGAGGTCGCCAAACAGGTTTTTGAAATCATCTCACCGAAGGTAAAAACTCTAAGAGAGGCTTTCCTTGTAGCTACTACCAGTAACGCCATCGATGCAACGGTGGCCGACTATACGAGCTTTGAGGTAGCTGAAAATCTCATTCAACTTATCCAACAGGGCTTACAAACCGGTTTTGCCATTGATGAGAGTAAAAAACTGGAAGAAGTCCTTCAAGGGGTCGATAGTGTTTTATTCTTAACGGATAACTGTGGGGAGATTGTTTTCGATAAGCTGATCTTAAAGCGATTGGTTGAGATGGGCAAAACGGTGGTCATTTCCCCGAAAGAAGAGCCGATCCTGAATGATGCGACGGTAGAGGATGTCATGGAGATGGGTTTGGATGAGTACGGGGTAGTTATTCCCCATACCCGGGACCAGGAAGGCTTAACCCTCCAGACCATGTCGGAAGGATTCATCGATGTATGGGACAACTCGGACCTGGTCCTTGCCAAGGGAATGAGTTATTATCAGACCCTGTTTGGGGTTCGAGAGAATATCGCCTGTTTACTCAGGGCAAACTGTGAACCGGTAGCCCGGAGTCTGGGAGTTAAAAAAGGAGATAATGTACTTCTATTTTAAAATGAGAAGGTCCGATGGATAGATGCAAAAATTTTTGCTTATTGTGGCTGCGGGGCTGGGAGCCGGTTTTATAAATGCGGTCGCCGGTGGGGGTTCCTTGATCAGTTTCCCGGCTCTGTTTTTGAGCGGCTTGCCTGCTGTTATGGCAAACGCTACCAGTACGGTGGCCCTGTGGCCTGGATCTCTGGCCAGTGTTTGGGCTTATCGCTTACGTATCTGGTATAAACGAAAACAGGCCATGGCCCTTGCACTTCCTTCACTTCTGGGTGGACTTCTGGGTTCTGTTATTCTCTTACACACTCCTGAAAAAGCCTTCCGACTCATCGTCCCCTACCTTATTTTACTTGCCTGTGCCCTGCTGGTTGTACAGGGGCAGGTTGGAAGGTGGGTAACCCGGCGAACCAAAACAAATCCTAAGGGGGCTTCACGAGCCCTGTGGATCGTCCAGTTCCTCATCTCCGTTTATGGTGGTTACTTTGGTGCAGGTATTGGCATTCTCATGCTTGCCGCTATGGCTATTTTTATGCCCGAAGATTTGCAATCTGCCAATGCCCTCAAGGTTTTTTTTGCCACCCTTATCAACGGAATCGCTGCCTTTTATTTTATTTTAACCGGTGCGGCAGATCTCGGTGCTGCCGGAATTATGGCCGGAGCCTCCATTGTCGGTGGCTACGCCGGGGCCCGCCTGGCCCAGCGCTTACCTCCTAAACTGCTCCGTGCGGTTGTGGTAGGTTTTGGGATTATCATCGCCTTACGCCTCTTTTAGTATCAAAACAGGAAATCAGAGGAATCAAGAGCAGGATCGGCCCCCTTTTTGAGACAAAGGGACGAGGAGACAAGGGGACGGGGAGGCCCTTCGCCTTGTCTCCCCCTCACCCCCTCTCCTGAAGCTTCAGGAGAGGGGGTGAGGGAGAGCAGGCTCGAAGTAAAGGAAATAAATTTACCTTTGGATAACAATCAAAGGAACAAATATTTCTTCTCGACTTAAACCCCCATGGTTCCCAATATTAAACTGCTCTTTTTCACCGAGAAGAAAATCCTTGAGGATATACCGGTCCTTTAGAATGAAGGTGTAATCTCCAATTCTATCGAATAAATTTTTATGGGGTTCAAATAAGCCGAAATAATTCTTCTCGACCAATTCTTCACTTCTATAAAGCTCCCCATACTCAGCCAGATGGGTCGCTATATACTCTTCAAATTGCCTGGTTTTGGATGGACGAACATAACAATAGGCTACCCGGGGCTCTCCACATAAGGGAAGTATCAAAGTTTCAGCGAGTTTAGGATGGTTTTTTAATTGGATAACGTGGGAGGTATCGGTATCCAAAAGGCCATGATCTGCCGTAATAATTATGGTGGTATGGGTCCCTTCTATGGAGTTTAAAAACGCCGCTAATCTTTTGTTTAAATCGGCAAAATGGTCGGTAACTTCTTTACTTCTGGTCCCATACTTGTGGCACAAACGATCGAACTCGGACCAATAGGCATAAATAAACTTCCGATGGGGATGCCAGCGAATAATTCTTTTTATCTTTTTAAAGAATCCTTTCAGATTACGATAATAGACCCGTTTTGTTTTTCCCGTAGTTGCACAGGTATAGTCGGATTTGACAAAATCTTTGTGGGTCACCACATAGGAAGGGACTTTAATTTTCTCAAAGATGGACGGTTGATCGAATATTTTTCTGGGTTCAACCTGGGTTTGACTAAAGGAAACCCCACCATTTCTCGGCTTAAAGGGTAAGATGGCAGAAACCGTTCCCAGCTCTTTCAGATACATAAACCAGCCGGTAATGGCATGTTGTTGGGGTGCAAGTCCGGTGACAAAGGTGGTTAAACTGGCTGCTGTGGTGGAAGGAAATACAGAAGTCAGTTTATCTTTAAGATTTTCATAGAGGATACTTCCTTTTCCGTAATTGATTAAATATTCATAACCTAATCCATCCAAAACCATCAGGAGGAGAGTTCTGGATCCGGACCATAATTCTGGTTTTAAGGTTTCTAAAGGTTCGTAAAGGGGGGTATCTCCTAAGGATTTTGAGATGGAGCTTATTAAGTTGACGATACTTCCGTTTTGGTAGTCAGGTAAGTACATAATTTATTTTACCGCATAGGAAATCACCGTCGGCACCTTTTCTTTCCTTCTCTATCCTTGGGGGCAGGATAAGGGAGATGAAGGGGCGATGGGGAGATTTTGTGGATTTTATCCATTCGCCCCAGAAGATAAGTCAGAAACGGCCCTTTAGAAGAAGAATCGTCTTCGAACCGGTCGAGATCGTTCAATCAGCCGCATCAGTTCTGTAATACGGCGGTTCTCGGTTTGGAAGGGATTATCACACATGACCCGAACATCCAGGAGGTTTCCGATTCGGATATAGCTCCAATCCAGGTTGTAGTGGATGTTTTTTTCCTTGGCCAGTTTGATAAAGTCGCCCCGAAGTTTCGCCCGGGTATCCTGGGGTGGATTTTGCATGGCGTCTTCGATTTCTGCATCACTGCAGATGCGGGTGGCCATCCCTTCTTTTTCCAGGAGATAGTAAAGGCCTTTATCGGTTCGAATATCATGGTATTGGAGGTCGATCATGAGAACCCGATCATCTCCCCAGGAGAGGTTATACCGGTCGATATAGGTTTCAATTAATTGCTTTTTCATGACCCAATCGAGTTCTTTATTGAGCTGTTCCGGGTTTTCTTCCAGTTTGGTCAGGATATATTCCCATTTTTGGAGAATATCTTTGACCATGGGATTGAAGTCTCGAGCGCTGTAGTATCGGAGGGCCAGTTCCAGATATTCTTTTTGAATTTCCACGGCAGAGAGTTTTTTTCCGTTATCCAGCTTGATCTTTCGTTTGCAGGTAATATCACAGGAGATGTCCTTGATGGATTTTACCGGATTTCGCAGGGAGAGATCTTTGTCGATGAAGTCATCTTCGATCATTTGGAGAACCAGACCCGTAGTTCCGGTTTTCAGATAGGTCACGAACTCGGACATATTGGAGTCTCCGACGATGACGTGAAGTCGGCGGTATTTTTCCTCATCGGCATGGGGTTCATCTCGGGTATTGATGATACTCCGGTCGTTGGTGGTCGTTCCGGAGATTTTCTGACAGATATGTTGGGCCCGTTGGGAGATGTTATAATCGGCCCCCTTTCGATCCTGGAAAACCTTACCTGAGCCGGAAAAGACTTGTCGGGTGACCAGGAAGGGAATGAGTTGCTCGGCCAGGTAGTAGAAATTGGCATTTCGATCGACCAGGTAATTTTCGTGGCAGCCGTAGGAATTACCTATGAAGTCGGTATTGTTTTTAAAGATGGCCAGGTTTCCCGATATCCCTTCTTTGGCTATTTTATATTCAGCGTAGTTGAGGAGTTTTTCTAAAATACGCTCCCCGGCTTTATCATATCGAACGAGATCCAGGGGGTTGGTACATTCCGGGGTCGCATATTCGGGATGATAGCCGGTATCTTGGTAGAATCGAGCTCCATTTTCCAGGAAGACGTTCAAAAATCCTTCCGTTGTGACCAGTTGTTCAAAGAGGTATCGGACTACCTTTTCAACTGGGAGGGTTTTACGTCCGTTGGAGGTAAAAATAATACCATATTCACTTTCTAACCCGTAAATTCGTTTTTCCATACGCCACTAAAGATAACTTTTCATAAGGTCTCGTATCTCCGCGGGGGGGATACGTTTAAACTTCCTTCCTGGACGATTCCTGTCCAGGATCGCGACCTCAAGATTCGTTTCACTGATCGGTTTATTTTCCACGACTCTAAGGGCTTTTTGACTCAGCCACAAAGCATCTGCCAAGGAACTATTTTCCCGATACTGTTCTTTTAAAAAACGGGTTACTTCTTCCGCTTGACCTCCAATCACCGCAAATTGCTTCCGATCGCTGATACTACCGTCGAAAAGGATATGGTACATGGCATTTTCCGACTGAACTTCTCCGACTTCCACAACCAAGATTTCGATTTCTAAGGGTTTAACTTCCTGGGTGAAGACATTTCCTATTGCCTGAGAATAGGCTTCCGCTAGGGACTTCGCCGTGACATCTTCTCGACTGTAGATATATCCTTTGGTATCGGCATATCTCACGCCGGATTTACGCAAATTTTCAAACTCGCTGTATTTACCTACCCCGGCAAAAGCGATCCGATCGTAGATTTCCCATATTTTATGCAGGGAGGAACTCGGGTTCTCGGCGGTGAGGATAATACCATCTCGGTATTCCATAGCCACCAGAGATTTACCCTTGGCGATTCCTTTTCGGGCGTACTCCGCCTTATCCTGCATCATCTGTTCCGGTGAGACGTAATAGGGTAAAACCATAGGGACCTGTTATCCGTTGTTCGTTGTTTACTGCAAAGGATCCTTTGCAGTGGATAAAAACAACGGACAACGGACGGCGGACTATTGATTTTTGCGACTTTCTATAATCGCCTTACAAATAGATGCAACGGTTGTTTCTGGTACATCCATGATACCCTGTTCGGTAATTTTTTTGACGGTAGGGTAAATCCCTCGAACCAGATCCGGTCCACCAGTTCCTACATCTTCTTCCGACGCATCAATGAGAGCTTCCAGAGCTACTTTAAGAGCTTCTTCTTCCTGGAGTCCTCTCCGGTAGAGCTTCTTCATGGTATTGCGGGCGTCTTTCCCACCAGAACCCGTGGCATAAAATTCCTCCTCTTCGTACTTTCCACCGACTACATCGTACTTAAAGATCCGACCTTCTTTTCGCTTGAGGTCGTAGCCGGCAAAAATAGGAATCACGATCAAGCCTTGAAAGGCTGCCGGGAGATTCTGCCTGATCATTTGGGCCAATCGATTCGCTTTACCTTCCAGGGTTAATCGCTCCCCTTCGAGTTTCTCATAATGTTCCAACTCTACTTGAAACAAGCGCGCCATGTCAATGGCAGGACCTGCGGCGCCAGCGATGGCCATTGCAGAGTAATCATCGGTTTTATAAACCTTCTCCATAGTTCTGGAAGAAATCTGAGGTCCTTCAATGGCCCGACGATCCCCTGCAATGAGGACTCCATTTTGATACCTTAAGGCCAGGATGGTAGTCCCGTGAGGTACGGACACAGAATCCTCGCTCAGGAGTGTGGGATCACTCCTGTAGGTAGGGAGTAAGTGAGGATAATCAATTTTTAAAAGTTCAAAAAAGCTGGAACCATCATATTGGGTCTTGAGAATCATCGCAAGTTTTGAGGATTTTAGATTTCAGATCCTGAAGATCTGTAATCTGCTACCTAGAGATTATTCTCCCCCTCTTTGGACATAACTTTTCACGAATTCCTCTGCATTCTCTTCGAGTACCTCATCGATTTCATCCATGAGCTTATCCAGATCCTTTTTAATCTTTTCACCTTTCTCGGCAACTCCCGTTCCGGTTCTCTCACTTTTCTCTTGTTGAGGTGCTTCGGGTTTTTTAACTTTTTTCTGTTGATCGGTACTGGCAGTTATCACATGGAAGAAAGTCTCAGGGTTACTTTCCGGTTGGCGACCTAAAAAGTTTAGAGATGTCATAGTTATTCTCCTTAAAATCTAAAGTGCCTACAGTGTCTGAAGTGGAAAACCCAACTTCAAGCACTTGCAAACTTTAGCTTACTTTAGTTCCTTCTCTGGGGTTAAGCTGCAAGATTCTTCAACAATTCTTTAGCCGTTGCAGAGCGTTCAAGAAGCTCCTGGACATGGGCTTTGGATCCTTTCGCCGGTTCTGACATGAGAACTCTCTTAATAGAAACCTCATCGACACTAAAGGACAAAGCACTCCAACTCACCCCGAATATTTCCGATCGATACTTTCGTAAGCAGCTTCCGCGAAAATAAGCCCGGGTGTCGATGGGGGGATTCTCAACGGCCTCTAAAATCTCCGCATCATTTAAAATACGCTCAACTCCTCCTTGTTTTAGTAATAGATAATATAATCCCTTTTCAGGACGAACGTCATGGTACTGGAGATCCATCATAAGAACTTTGGAATCCGTCCAGTTACAGCCACGACTCTTCATATAATTTGTGATCAGGTATTTTTTAATTACCCAATCAATTTCCCGGTTCAGCTGGTCCGGTTCCTCTTCCAATTTGGTCAGTACCCTTTCCCATCTTGCCAGAATATCTTCTGTGATAGGATTCTTCTCTTGCTGACTGGCATACTTTTTAGCTAACTCCAGATATTCCTTCTGAATTTGAATCGCCGTGAATTTTTTACCATTATCTAACTGGACCTTCTTCTTACAGGTGATATCGTGGGAAATATCCCGGATCGCCTTCACCGGGTTACGAAGCGTCAGGTCTTTATCAATGAACTTATCTTCAATCATTTTGAGAACCAGGGCCGTGGTTCCGACTTTCAGATACGTGGTAACCTCCGACATGTTGGAGTCCCCTACAATCACATGTAACCTTCGGTATTTTTCACGGTCTGCATGGGGTTCATCCCGGGTATTAATAATGGGTCTTTTGACCATGGTATCCAGACCTATTTCGGTTTCGAAAAAGTCGGCTCTTTGAGAAATCTGATAATCTACCGGATCACTGTCATTTTCGAATCCCACCTTGCCGGCTCCCGTAAAGATCTGCCGAGATATTAAGAAAGGAGTCAGGTGAGTAACAATGAGTTCGAAGGGGGTTTTTCGATCCATGAGGTAGTTCTCATGGTATCCGTAACTGTTCCCTTTCCGGTCGCTGTTATTCTTATAGATGAGAATCTCTTCCCCGGCCGGGATCAGTTGGTTGGCCTGCATCCGGCTGACATTAACGATCCATTCTCCAGCTTTCTCATATTTAACCAAATCTCGGGCATTGGAACATTCCGGGGTGGAAAATTCAGGATGGGCATGATCCACATAGTACCGTGCTCCGTTATCCAGGACTTTGTTGATGGCTGCATTGTCTTTTTCTCGAGGGGCTTCTATCTTTCTTTCTACTTTGAACCCCCGGGCATCGACCAGGGGATTCTCTTGGTCGTAATCCCAGATAATTTTAACCGTAGGGTCCGGTTGATAGCTATTTACCAGGAGCATGGAATGGGATATTGCATCGAATTCCACATCGTTTTTAGTCGTAATTCCATATTCCGTCTCAGTGCCTATGATCTTTTCAATAGCCATAAAAAAAATGTCTGAAGGGACAAAGCATTCACTCATGGGTTATACCCCATGGTTTTCCCTGTGAATGCTTTGCCCCTACGTAACCCTACAAATATTGTCCTGCTGTGATGTTTTCTATGCTGCGTCCACCGCCACCTTTTTCACCCCCCAACAGGGTTCGTACATTGACAATCTTTTCACCCTTTCGACCGGAAATCTTAGCCCAATCATCTGGATTGGTGGTGTTGGGTAAATCTTCATTCTCTTTGTACTCGTCTCGAACAGCCTCCAGAAGATCCTCAGACTTGATTCCCCATTCTCCTTTTTCTATATATCGCTTCAACGCTCTTTTCTTAGCTCTTCGGACAATATTTTCGATCATGGCACCGCTGGCAAAATCTTTAAAATAGAAAACCTCTTTTTCTCCCTTGGCATAAGTCACTTCCAGGAATTTGTTCTCATCGTCGGTACTATACATCCGCTCGGCAGTTTTATCAATGAGATATTTAACGGTCTTCTCCCGATCATGGTTGAATCGTGCCAGTTCCTCTTCATGGAGAGGAAGATCTGGCGTTAAATAAATCGCAAAAATGGCCTTGGCCCCCTCTAAATTAGGACGGTCTATTTTAATCTTGATATCGAGCCGACCCGGTCTTAAAACTGCAGGATCAATCAGATCCTGCCGGTTGGTGGCTCCAATTACAATAACATTCCCTAAGGATTCTACTCCATCGATCTCCGAGAGGAATTGGGCAACCACCGTAGCTTCCATATCTGAAGAAATCCCGGAACCCCGGAGCCGGAAGAGAGAATCCATCTCATCGAAGAAAACAATCACCGGAGAGTCCTCCTTGGACTTCTCCTTGGCTTTTTTAAAGACCTCTCGGATCTTATACTCTGTTTCTCCGACATACTTGTTAAGGAGTTCGGGGCCTTTAACATTCAGGAAGTAACTCTTGGTTTTAACCCCCGTTTTCTTCTCCATTTGCTTAGCCAGACTGTTGGCTACTGCCTTCGCAATAAGGGTTTTTCCACACCCCGGAGGACCATACAGAAGAATCCCTTTCGGGGGGGTCAATTTATGTTTCTTGAATTCTTCAGGATAAATATAGGGAAGCTCAATGGCATCCCGAATCTCTTCGATCTGTTTATCTAATCCCCCGATATCGGCATAGGTAATATTGGGGACCTCCTCTAAAACCACTTCTTCTACCTGGGATTTGGGTAGTTTTTCAATGGCATAGTTGGAGCGAGGATTAATCATCAGATGATCCCCGATATTGATCTTCTCCTTTCTTAGTTTATCCGAGAGCTGAATCACCCGCTCTTCATCGGCCCGACCTATTACAATAACCCGATCTTCACCTAAAATATCTTTAACCTGGACTACTTCCCCTCTGGTATCATAGCCGGCAACATCCACCACATTCAGGGCTTCGTTGAGTACTAACTGTTGACCTCTCTGAATTTGACTGGTATCAATCCCAGGTCTTACGTTTACTTTGAGCCTTCTCCCCTCCAGGTCGATATCGATGGTATGGTCATCATTACTCTCTATAAAAGTTCCATAACTGTTGGGAGGTGCACAAAGTTTGTCAACCTCCTCCTTTAATTCTTGAATCTGAATCTTAGATTCTTGTAGAATCCCTACCAGTTTCTCATTCTGCCTTTTGGCTTCCGCCAATTGTTCTTTGGTTCGGTAATATTTCCTTCTTAAAATTTCAAATTCACCGAGGTTTTTTTCCAGTTTTCTTGTCAACTCCTCAGATTCACTCTCGAGAAGCTTTATTTGATTCTGGAGTTCCTGGCTTTCCCGTTCACATTGAGATAGGCGATATCTCAAAGAGGCCTCGCTCATGGGAATATGGGAGGATAGCTTTTTCATCGTGTCTCTCATGAAACTTTTCTTATCCTGGTCTCTGTAGGAGTTGTCCATACCTTACTCACCTCTTAAAGTTTATTGAAGGAAGTTACCTTTTGGGGAAAACTTCTTTCGTCTTATAAAATCAAGCTTTTACAGGTGAACTTCTGACAGTCCGATCCTGCTAGTATCTATAGTGATATATTAGCATCTTTTTCCCTCATGTCAAGTCTAAAAACGAATCTGAAAAGAGTTATGAAAACCCGAAAATGTTGGTTTTTGATTATCCTGAAATTGTAACAAACCAGATTCCCACTCGGAATCCAGGATCCCTGGCCTGCTACGAACAGATCCCACATACCTGGTCGAAGAACTCACCTAAAAATAACACCCTGTAAGGCTAAGGAGAAGACGATATTTTTCTCTTGACGAGGCCTGTATTAGTTGATACCGTAAACACTTACCTAAGTCTTGAATCGGAACGGTGGTAGCAATACGGTCCATTTTTCCTGTACAGACCGCTCTCTATAGCTGCCTTGCTCTATATGAGGATCTTGCTTGAGGAAATCCTCATTAGATCATCCTTGTAAAAACTCGTGAAACTGAAAATACTGTAAACGGCTAGCTATCAGCATAAAACGTAAAACGTAATTCTTAAAGCATCAACCTCCTAACAAAGAGTCTCTAGTTTTTTACGATTTACGTCTTATTCCCTAAAGGCTGATCGCTACGCTTACCTGATATGGGAGCCTTTATTGCAAGTGTCTTCTCTGCCTTATTAGGAATTCTGTTGTTCATCCTGGCCTATAAGGTCTACGATCTCATCGTTCCCTTTGATTTAACCAAAGAGCTGGAGGAAGATCAAAATATTGCCGTCGGCATTGTCATTGCCGGTATGATCATCGGTATTTCTATTATTATTGCAGCAACAATCATGCCAGCTCCTCAAATTGTGATGCCAAAATAAAACAAAATAAAGGAGGTGTGGACTTGCCTGAACCTTTACAGGTAAGGATTCTACCAGGTGGGTGAACCAAATCTTGACCAAGCAACAAATTTTATTTCTGGTTATTCTCATCGTTTTACTTATCTCGGTATTAAAAATTACAAGGATTTTTGTGGGGGTGATTATCCATGCAACTTTATGGCAGGCTATCTTCGCCTTTGCCGTTATGATTACCCTTATTTATGCGATTTACGATCTCTTAGGGTAAAGAATTCTTCGTGGGGTTTACAACTCCCCAGGAGTTACAAGAATGACGAACAAACAACTAAAAGGTAAAGAACTTCTCCATAAGGTTTGCAGCCCCTCAAGGGTTTTGAAGGTTTACCGGGAGTCAAAATCATCCTCCCTTCTACCCAGGGAGGCTCTGAAAAGCCTTCCGGTTTTTGGTTGCCCAGAAAAAACCTTAAATCCGATCTTTGTTAGAATTAGAAGCCGGTGTTATGATCCTGACGCAGGAGCAAAATGCCTGGAGATCCATCCAAGGCAGACTCGAGGTTTCTATAGCTAAAAACCTGACGGTGCTTTAGCCAGGAAGTAAAAGTAAGAATTCCCTGCTTTCTCATTCTTGCTTCTTACTTCTTGAACCTAAAACCCAGAACTTTGCATAATGCAGAAACTGAGAATTTCTACTGAGGTGGTCGGTCCTCACAAGGACATTGTCAAAATAAAAGTGAGTGGCTTTTTAGATGCCCATACGGTTCCAGAAATGGAAGAGGTTGTGCAATCTCTGATAGAAAAAGGCCTCTACAAAATGATTGTGGATCTGGAGGAGCTTTCTTACATTAGTAGTGCCGGATTAGGAGTTTTTATGAGTGTCATTGGAGATATTCGAGACAATCGCGGAGATATCATTCTCATCCGGATACCGCCTAAGATCTTCAAGGTGTTTGATCTCTTGGGATTTACCGAGATTTTTACCACGCTAAATCAAGAAGAAGAAGCCATCCTGGCCTTTACTAAGGAATGAAACCTAAGACGTGAAGCCGAGGGCCTCTCCAGGGAATCCCAAAGGTAAGGCTCAAAATGCCGATATCTCGTTTTAGCTTTTACGTTTCAGGTTTTACGTTCAAAGATGAAGCAGGAAGGCAGAAGAATTGTATTCAGCATACCCGGTGAAACCGATTATCTGATTCAGATTCGATCCCTGATATCTAAGGTTGCTTCGGAAGCCGGATTGGCCGAAGAAGAACTTTATAAGGTTGAAACGGCGGTGGATGAAGCCTGTGCCAATGTTATTGAACACGCCTATGAAGGAGAGAAAGAAAGCAAACCTATTCAGATCTGCCTGGAAGTAACCCCTTCCAGGTTAGTGGTCTCGGTTAAAGATTATGGAAAGACGTTTAACCCCGGCGCCATAAAGCCGCCGGACCTTCCAAAACTTATTACAGAGAAAAGAGATGGCGGCCTGGGATTATTTCTGCTTCAATCCCTGATGGATGAGATCAACTATACCTCAGACCCCTGGGGTTACAACCAACTTACCATGATAAAATACCTTAAGCCTAAACAACGGCATGGTCCCGATGTTTAAAGGGACTCCGCCTGGCTATTCGGGAACAGATATGGCTAAATTTTATAGACTTCTTTTAGTCAGCTTTTCTCTTCTTCCTGTTGGATGTGCCGGCGATTCTCCTTTCCAGAAAGGTCAGATCCTTTACAACTCGGGGAGATACCTTGAAGCGATCTACCAGTGGGAAAAGGTACCTCCCCAGGATAAAAATTACCTGCAGGCTCAGCTCAAAATCAGTCAGACAAAGCGAGAATTAGATCAAAAAGATACCCTGTATACCCAGTATCTTCGTAGAGGAGAACGGCTGGAAAAAGCGGAAGATTTACGCGGGGCTATGGAGATGTATGAAAAGGCAATTCAAGTCGCACCCTACCAGAAAAATCAGCTCTCTCAGAAGATCACTCAACTCACCGCCAAAAAGCAGGCCTTAATGGAACGGGCTTTTCGGTCGGGGGAGGATTTTTTTAAAAATAAAGATTATCAAAACGCCAGAGCCCAGTGGAAGAAAGTTCTTCGTCTGGATCCTTCCCACACTCAAGCCCGGCAACGTCTCAAGGAAACAGATTGGATCGAGAACTCCAATGATCAGGTTTTTTACCGTCGAGGGGTCGAGCTTTACAGGCAAAAGCTTTTAAATGCGGCTAAACGGGAATTTGAAAAAGCCTTAAGCCTTAACCCCAATAACCCCGACGCAGCTCAATATCTGGAGGCTATTTCTAAGGTCCAATCGGTTCCCTATAGAGTTAAAAAAGGAGATACCCTGACCGGTATCGCCAAAACCCAAATGGGGAAGGCCGAGGATGTAAAAATTCTGGCAGACTTTAACCATCTTCGGGTAACCTCTCCGGTGAGGCCGGGAGAAATCCTTCACATCCCTTCCTTCCAGGATTTTAAGGCGGTCGCCTTGAAAGAGGAATCCCGCCGGGGCGTACAGGAATCACCTGTGGAAACCATGGCAAAAGAGGAACCGATGCCCAAAGAGGAAAACCCAATGAAAGAAGAGAGTCCGAAGACACCCGATCTTTCGGAACAGATTCAAAGGATCCTGGAAAGAGGTCGTTCCTATAAAGAACAGGGAGAATATGCCGAGGCCATTGCAGAGTTTGAAAAAATCTTAAACTTAGACCCCCATCATCCTCAAGCCCAGGCTTATTTAGAGGAAACCCGAGAAGCTCTGCAAAAGCAGATCGCCTTCCATTTAAACCAGGGAATTCAGTATTTCAACGATCAGGAGCTGGAAAAAGCCATTGCCGAGTGGGATAAGGTGCTTGCCCTCAATCCAGACAATCCAAAAGCCAGGGATTATCAAAAGAAGGCTTATGCTCTACTGGAAAAACTGCGGGCTCTTCAAAATTCCAAAAATCAACCCCCATAGAACAGGGAGAATCCTTTTATTCCGGATCGACCAGTGGAAAGCAGAGGAAGATGACAAAAGGGGTTCAGCCCCCTGGTTTAGAACCCTGTCGGATCAGGACTTTCCGATCGATCACGCTAAGAAAATTTATCGTAGATAAGACCATGACTTTAAAACCGTTTTCATGGGAAACTTCCCACCTGGTCAGCATGGACCAATTCCAACGGGAAGATATAGAACTTATTTTCAAGAGAACGCAAGAACTTGAAACAAACCTTTTTCCTGTGGATAGGGAGAAATTCTCCCAAATGGTCCTGGCCTCTCTTTTCTTTGAGCCGAGCACAAGGACACGACTTAGTTTTGAGGTTGCCATGCTACGGCTTGGAGGACAGGTGTTAAAATTACCCGATGTCGAAAACCTCTCCCTTTCTAAAGGAGAATCCTTGGAAGATACAATCCGGGTCCTGGGAGCGTATGCCAACGTCATTATTCTGCGCCATCCTTCAGAAGAAGCCCTTGGATTAGCCTGCCGGTACTCTTCTGTTCCCATTATCAATGCCGGGGATGGCTGCGATGAACACCCGACCCAGGCACTCTTAGATCTTTACACGATTCAAAAGGAGAAGGGTTCCATCGATGGATTAAAGATAGCCATCGTGGGAGATCTCAGGCATGCCCGTGTGGTTCATTCTCTTTTGAAGGGACTGGCAAAATTTAAAGTAGATCTCAAACTAGTTTCCCCGCCGGAACTCAAAGTCCCGGAACCTTTTTTAAAGAAATTAGAAGAACAAAACCTGAACTATGTGGAAACTCCGGATCTGGAGAGTGTTATCGGAGACGTTGATATTCTCTATGTGGTAATGCTCCAGCATCATCGAATCTCAGATCCACATCAGGTGGAACAGTTGAAGAAGAAGTATTACGTCATCGATCGAAAGTTGGTCCAGAAGGGCCAAAGCAATCTTATAATTTTGCATCCCATGGTTCGACGCGAAGAGCTTTCACCTGAGGTCGATGAACTCCCCCAGGCAGCTTATTTTCGGCAGGTGAGGAACGGAGTGAGCGTAAGGATGGCCCTATTGAGCTTGATGCTGGGATAGGTCGCCTCTTATCCATCCCCTCTGAAGGGGCTGGATCCTGGGTAGGAGCAACCTTATACGCATCAAGCTAAGGATCAGACCTGGAGCTTAGAGGATCCTATGATCCTGTCTCCCCTGGCGTAAGCCAGGGGCTATCCACAGGTTGCCCCACCGGAGTCAACCTTCTTATCCTGACCCATATGGGGCCAGGGAGGTGTGGCTTTTTCCACCTACTAAATGGATACGGATACAAACTTGACAGGTAGGGGTAAAGTGTTTATTCTTTTATAAGATTATCTTTAATTAAAATAGAGAAAATATTCTGAAAGAGTTGAATAAAAGAAAGGACGGCATGTTTGGTAAACTGGAAAAGATTTTAATCATTGAAGACCGTAAGGAAGTGTTGGAAGTTCAAGAGGAGATTTTCAAGCAGCAGGGGTTTGAGGTCATTATTGCCGATGATGGAATGACCGGACTGGCAAAGGCTAAAGAATATAAACCGAGCCTGATCTTAACGGATATTCGTTTTCCAGATATCAGTGGCATTGAGATTTGCCAGTATGTCAAACAGGATCCAGAGTTGAAAGATATTCCGGTTATTGTCTCCAGCGCCAGCGATCTGGAAGAGGAAGAAGTCTATCAGGCCGGGGCTGATCTCTTTTTACTCAAGCCGGTTTCTTCCCAAAAACTCCTGACCCACGTCCAGAACTTACTTCAAAAAACGAAATCTGATTAACCCTCCAGCCATTTTACCAGAAAAGACGCAAAGAATAAAATACAGAGAAGTCTCACAAAATGAAACAGGGCCACGATGGAAGCGTTGGCCCCGCTTTTAACGGCAACAACACCTAAAGAGGCAATTCCACCTGGCATCGTGCTGAGAAGAGCTGTAATCAGATCCATACCTTTAAACTTAGCCAGAATAAGACCCACCAAAAGGCCTAAAGCGATTAAAAGAGCCGAGGAAAAGAAAACCAGAAACCAATTTGCCCGTATGTCTTTAAGAAGTCGGGGGGTTACAGATAAGCCGATGGCACTTCCTACCGCTACCTGAATAAAGAAATCCAAAGGAGCCGGAAATCGACCTACTTCCATAACGGTGAGTTTAAAAATGGCTACTGCTATTAAAGCTCCCATCATGATTCCGGAAGGGAGATTAAAACGTAAACCTAGATACCCTCCAATACTACCTACCAGTAGAGTTAAGATGGCGTGGGTCATGAAAAAATCTCCTTCGTGAAAACTTTAACGGTTAAAGATACGTCGGCTCTTATCCTTATGGCGCTCAATGGCAAGTTGGATCAGTCGGTCGATAAGTTCAGGATAACTGATCCCGCTGGCTTCCCATAATTTAGGATAAGCACTCATCTCGGTGAAACCGGGTATGGTGTTAATCTCATTTAGATAGACCTTTCCTGTCTCCTTATCAATAAAAAAATCTACCCGAGCCATCCCGGCACAGTCAATGGCCAGATAAGCCCGAATTGCAATCTGTTGAATTTCTTCTTGCGTGGCCGGGGAAAGTGGTGCGGGAATGATAAATTTCATCATCCCCTCGGTATATTTGCAGGTATAATCATAAAATTCTCCCTGGGGGATGACTTCACCGGGAACCGAAACCCAGGGATCATCATTTCCTAAGACGCTGCACTCTATTTCTCGGCAGTTGATCGCCTGTTCCACGATGATTTTGCGATCATATTGGGCCGCAAGGGTTAAAGCTTTACGGAGATCAGCTAAATCCTTGGCTTTGGAAACCCCCACACTGGATCCTAAGTTGGCAGGTTTTACAAAACAAGGATACCCTAACCGTTCTTCAATCTGCTTACACACGGGGTCGGGATCTTTCTCCAGATCTTTCCTTTTGATAACCAGGAAGTTTACGATGGGAAGACCGTGATCTCGAAAGACACTTTTCATAAGGGCTTTATCCATTCCTACGGCAGAAGCCAAGACGCCGGCCCCTACATAGGGAATATCAGCCAGTTCTAACAATCCTTGTACCGTTCCATCCTCCCCATAGGTACCGTGGAGTAACGGAAAAATAACATCCAGCGAATCCATATGGGTAGGGTCCGGTTTGGAATGGTCTAACTTGAGTAATCCCTTCGTTTCTGGATTGACCAGAAGCGTTGCCGGTAAGGTATCTGAATACCCGGTATGCTCTTTAAGAACTTTGAGCGGATCCCCTCCCACGATCCACTTTCCCTCCCGGGTAATCCCGATGGGGACAACTTCGTATTTCTCCTTATCGATAGCCTTCAGGACCGAAGCCGCTGAAGCTAAGGAGACTTCATGCTCCCCGGACCTGCCTCCAAAAATCAGACCTACACGAATCTTTTTCATTTTTACTTTCTCCTTTGACTTTAATATAATGCTTTCTGCCCCAGCCTCCAACCGGGGGAGATGGTAAAAAGATTCGCCCCATCTGTCAATTAAATTATTCAGGATGGATGGAATTTTCAGGGAAGAATTCCCCTTTCTTCAGACGACTTCCGGGTAAAGACAGACAAAAAACTCCAAGAGCCTCAGAAGAAAAGATTCAGACCCCGTTATTAATTTTCATTTATTATAAATAATTTTTCTTGACAGTTAGTTAACAAACGTATATTAACTCAGGTATAAAAAGAAGATCCGAAAGTAATTGGCAGGAAACGATTCGGCAGGATGACCTATCTGAAAATCCAGATCCCCAGGGAAGGAGACCTTGATGAAGGATTTTTCCGATAGGTTCTGCAGGCTTATCTATGGAGCAGACAGGCAGAGAAAGGGTAGAACAGGGTTCATTTATTATCGTGCTCACCGATGCCACTGGTCACGTGAAATATGTTAATTCTATATTCACCCAGGTTACCGGTTATACCTCCGAAGAAATCCAGGGGGTCAATCTTCGGGACCTCATGGAACTATCTCCCGAGCAATATCAAGCCATTTGGGAAGTTTTGACTTCAGGAAGGCCCTGGGAAGGGGAGCTTTCCGGTAAGAAGAAGGAAGGGGAACCTTATCCGGCCTTTGCTTCCCTCTTACCGATTAAAGATCCAGAAGGTGCCATCAGCCACTTCCTTATGGTTAAAGAAGATCTTTCCCAACGTCGACGTCAGGAGGAGACCATTCGTCGCCTGGCTTATTACGATGTCATCACGAACCTGCCTAGTTGGAAGTTGTTTAAAGATCGGTTGAATATTGTATTAGCCCATGCCCATCGGAACCAGGAAATGTTGGCGATCATGTTCCTCAACCTGCAAGAATTCAAGAGAACGGTTGACACCCTGGGCCATGCCTTGGGAGATCGGTTACTCAAAGACGTTGCCAGCCGGTTAACCAGTTCCTTACGAGAAAGTGATACGGTCGCTTATCCCGGAGGGGATGAATTTACGCTCCTGTTATTAGGTATTGCTCAAGTCAGAGACGCCGTCACCGTTGCCCAAAGGGTTCTCAAAATCCTCCATCCTTCTTTTCGTGTCAACGGCCATGAACTTCAGGTCAAAGCAAATATAGGTATCGCCCTTTATCCCAATGATGGAGAAGACGCCCAGACCCTGTTAAGAAATGCCGATCTGGCTTTACGCCAGGCCACAGAACAGGGTCCGAACACCTATCAGTTCTACACGCCGACAATGAATGCCAGGGCCTTTGAGCGAATAGCTCTAGAAAACAGCTTAAATCGGGCTTTAGAGCGAGGAGAATTTAAGATTTACTATCAACCTCAGGTAGATCTGCATACGGGTCAGATTGTCGGTGTGGAAGCCTTGGTACGGTGGCAGCACCCGGATCTGGGACTGATCTCTCCCATGAGATTTATTCCGCTGGCCGAAGAAACGGATTTCATCATTCCTTTGAGTGAATGGATCTTACGGACCGCTTGTGGGCAGATCAAGGCCTGGCAAGAAGCCGGTTTTCCTCCTCTGCGGGTAACGGTAAACCTCTCCGCCCGTCATTTCATGCATAAAGATCTGATCAAAATGACCGATAAGATACTTACAGAGACCGGACTTGATCCCCGCTACCTGGTTTTAGAACTGACCGAGAGTACCATTATGCAGAGTGCCGGGATAGCTCCCAAGACCTTACGCAAATTAAAAGAAAGGGGGGTCCTTCTGAGCATTGATGATTTTGGTACCGGTTATTCTTCCTTAAGTTATCTGAAGCGGTTTTCCATCGATGCCCTGAAGATCGATCAATCCTTTGTACGAGATCTTCCGGTTGACCAGGATGATGTAGCCATTACGGCTGCGATTATTGCCATAGCCCAAACTTTGAATTTGAAAGTGATTGCAGAAGGGGTGGAAACCCAGGAGCAATTATCGGTGTTACGTTCTTACCGATGTGACGAGATCCAGGGTTACTATTTTAGTCGACCCCTGTCGGCAGAGGCCATCGCCCAGCTTTTACAAGAAGGACGACGCTTGACCTTGGAAGAAGGTTCCTCCCGGTGAAATAGAAACTAAAAGATCTCCCCTCGGCTAGGAGGTTTGATCCGATGAGAGGACCTTTTGCAAGATCCTATCCAGCTCTTCGACTTTATAAGGCTTAGGAATAACCCCTTTAAAACCCCATTTTCTAAAATCGGCCATGATCGGATCATCCAGATAGCCACTGGATAAAATCGCTTTAACCTGAGGATTAATTTCTAAGAGTTTCTGAATCGTTTCATGGCCCCCTAAACCTCCCGGTATGGTTAAATCCAGGATAACAACATCGAAGGGTTTTCCAGATTCTTTAGTCTTTTGATAAAGTTCAATGGCTTCGGTACCCTCTTTGGCAAATTCGACGTCATATCCGAGATAATTTAACATCCGCCGGTTAGCCTCTCTGACGATTTCTTCATCGTCCATGATGAGAATCCGCCCTTTGTCACCCTTTGGATGGATCAGGGTTTCCACCTGGATGGCGTCTTCCTGGATTTCGGTCTCTTTTTGGGACGCCGGCAGATAGAGGGTAAAGATGGTTCCTACGCCCAGCTTGGATTCCACATGGATATAACCCTCATGCCTTTTAATAATGGAATAGGTGGTGGCCAGTCCGAGTCCGGTCCCTTTCCGCTTGGTTGTAAAATAAGGGTCGAAGATCTTCGGCAGATGCTCGTCGGGTATGCCGATTCCTTGATCTTCTACGGATATTTTGATATACTTTCCCGGTTGGAGAGGCCATCCTGGTTGAATTTTTTCCGATCCGATAGTTATGTTTTCACCCCTTATCTTGATAATTCCTCCTTTGGGCATGGCCTGTCGGGCATTGAGGATCAGATTATGGATGACCTGGCTGATCTGACCTTCATCCACTTCAGCCGGCCATAGATTTCCAGGAATGGAAAGTTCACACCGAATTTTGGAGCCCCCCAGGGCAAAGCCGGCCGTATCTTTAATTAATTCGGTCAGAGAAGTGATGCGCTTGATGGGTTCCCCGCCCTTGGAAAAGGTTAGAAGCTGTTGGGTTAAATTTCTGGCCCGTAAGGAGGCCTTCTCTGCCTCGGTCAATCGTTTAAACATCTCGGTTTCAGGAGCTACAGATAACTTTGCCAGGGAGATATTAACCGTGATCGCTGCCAGAATATTGTTAAAATCATGGGCAATACCCCCGGCCAGAAGAGCCAGAGATTCCAGGTTATTGGCTCTTATACGTTCTTCTTCTATTTTTCTCTTTTCCGTAATATCCTGAAATACCAGGACGGCTCCGATGACCTTTCCATTTTTATCCCGAATGGGAGTACCACTTCCTGCGATCAAACGCTCTGTTCCATCTTTAGCCATCAGGACCAGATGATTGGGGAGGATGGTAGTTCCACCGACTTCCAGTATTTTCTTCACGGGATTTTCAACGGTTTGACGGTTTTTTTCATGAACCAGGTAGAAAACCTCTGCAAGGGGTTTACCCTTGGAGGCTTCCTGGGTCCATCCTGTAAGTTTTTCCGCTACTTCGTTGATTAAAGCGACCCTTCCTTCGGTGTCGGTAGTGATAACCCCATCACCTATTGAACGCAAAGTTACCGCAAGGTATTCTTTCTCTTTGGCCAGGGCTTCTTCTGCTCGCTTAAGTTCGATTACAATACCCGCCAGGTGAGCGGCGGTTTCGATGAGTTCCAGATCGTAGGGATTGGGGCTGCGGGATTCCTGATAATAAAGTGCGAAAGTTCCCAACACTTCATTACTTCGGGAAAAGATCGGTACAGACCAACAGGCTCTTAGTCCGTACCGCAAAGCCAGATCACGAAAGTCTACCCATAAAGGATCTGTGCTGATATCACTTACAATTACCAACCCTTTTCGACGGATTGCTGCGTTAAACCCATTACTGCCTGCGTCCATAGTAATCCCATCAATCGCGGTATTAAATTCTTCCGGAAGATTGGGTGCAGCCATGAGGCGAAGGTGTTTTCCCTCTTCGTCCAGGAGAAGGATAGAGCAGAAGAGTTCCGGGGACTGCTGTTCAATGGTCCTGGTGAGGGCTTCTAATACCCTGGGAAGGGGAGCCCCCATGGCAATCATCTCGAGCACCCGTTTTTGTCCGGCTAAAAGGCTCTGCGTTCGCCTACGCAGGGTAAGATCCTGAGCTCCCTTTGAAAGCACATTGAGACGTCCGGATTGGTCCCGCAGGAGCAGCCTGCTGAGGTTTATCCAAAGCTTTACCCCCTGTTTAACTACTTGCCAGATATCAGCAATCCTCCAGCTTTCGATGGTTGCCTGTATGTGGCAAAGGGTTCGATAAATTTTCCTGAGAAATTGGATAAGTTTGACCCTAAGCTTTTTTAAGAACTCCACCATAAAAACTCCCTTATTTGGAATAATAGCCATAAAGTAAAGAGAAATATTGAGCTTTTACCCCTTGCACTTCCAATAGATTGATTAAAAAATAAAAACGACCCGGAATCTTTCTACATTCATAGACAAAGTAAAGGGGAAGAAAGATTAATCTCGGACATTAATAAAAACTTTTTATTCATAACTTTCAAAAAACAGGGGGTTTTTCAGAGTTGTTGATCTTTTTCCATTTAAGCGTATCCGTATCCATTTAGTAGGTGGAAAAAGAAACGCCCCCCCCATCCCCCTCCAGGGGGGATTCAGCAGCAGCAACCCTATGTCAGTCCCCCCTGGGGGGATGGGGGGGTGTTCAGACAGAAAAAGTGACACCTACTAAATTGGTATAGTTACCATTTAAGCAGGTTCCCTTGACACTCAGCTGGAAGGACTCTAAAACTTAATAAAACTCCCTGATACAGGAGGTATCTTTATGGAAGCAGCTATTCTTCTTTTTGATCGATTAACCGCCCTGGATGCCGTGGGACCCTATGAGGTCTTGAGACAGATTCCCGGGGCTCAGATACGTTTTGTCGCAAAAGAACCGGGCCCTAAACGTACCGATGCCGGAAGTCTTGCTTTAATGGCCGATTATGCGCTTAAAGATATTTCTTCACCGGATATTATCGTGATTCCAGGAGGACCGGGACAGGCTGATTTAATGGAGGATCACGTTGTGTTGGATTGGATTCGTCAGGTTCATGCCACGACCCGCTGGACCACTTCGGTTTGTACAGGAGCTTTAATATTGGCCGCTGCGGGTTTACTTCAAGGATTACGGGCTACTACCCATTGGCTGGCCCTTCATGTTTTACGCCAGCTAGGAGCTGAGGCTGTATCGGAACGTGTGGTGGTCCAGGGTAAGATTATTACAGCAGCCGGAGTCTCGGCGGGAATCGATATGGCCCTCACTTTGACGGCACTTGAGTACGGAGAGGAAGTTGCTCAGACCATTCAGCTCAGCCTGGAATACGATCCCCAACCACCTTTTAACACAGGATCGCCCAGTAAAGCCCCGGCAACCCTTGTGGAACGTGTTCGCAATCGAAGTCGATTCAAAGTACCGGCCTGAAATAAAATTCCAAAAGAAAGGAGTAGAGGAATAAAATCTCAAAAACTGCCTTTGATCAGAAGACGAAAGGAAGCTCTAAAGCCATACAAATAAAGAAAAAGGGCAGAAGTTAGATGAAAATTGAAGACAAAGGCGGTCTGAAGGATTATCAAAACATAAAAACAAAAACCAGAACGATGAACTTATAAAGGAGGCTAATATCCTTTATGACGCTAACAATCAAGGACTATGTACCTAATTATGTCCGGCTCTATGAGTCCGGTGAACTGGGGAGGCGGGCCGAACAGGCCTTAGCCTATCTGGAAAAATGTAGGGTTTGTCCATGGAATTGTGAAGTCAATCGCCTGGAGAATCAAAAGAAAGTCTGTCGAACAGGTCGCTATGCCCGAGTGGATTGTTACTTTCCTCATTTTGGTGAAGAAGATTGCCTGCGGGGTTGGAAAGGTAGCGGAACCATCTTTTTTGCCTGGTGTAATCTACGATGTGTGTTCTGCCAAAACTATGAGATCAGCCAGAACGAAGCAGGATTCGAAGTACAACCCCAGCAACTGGCCAACATGATGTTAAAGCTTCAGGACATGGGCTGCCATAATATCAATCTGGTCACTCCCGAGCACGTAGTCCCACAAATCCTGGAGGCCCTTCCCTATGCAGTTCGGGGGGGATTGCGTTTGCCCATTGTTTATAACACCAGTGCCTTCGACTCCCTGGAGAGTCTCCGTCAGATGGAAGGGATTGTAGATATCTATCTACCCGATTTCAAGTATTGGCATGAGGATAAAGCAAAGTTTTACCTTAAATCTCCAAAATATCCGGCCGCTGCAAGGGCAGCCATCAAAGAAATGTATCGCCAAGTAGGAGACCTAACATTCGACGAAAATGGGTTGGCACGCCGGGGATTGCTGGTACGCCATCTGGTCATGCCAGGAGGGTTAGACGAGACCCGAGAAATCATGCGGTTTTTGGCCACCGAAATTTCACCTCTTACCTATGTAAATATTATGGATCAGTACTATCCAGCCGGGAAGGTCAAATTAGAAGAAAAATACAAGGAAATTAACCGTCGTACGACTTCTCAGGAAGTCGCCGAAGCCTTTCGGATTGCGCGAGAAGCGGGCTTATCCCGTTTCGATGAACGTAGACCGGTATACGTAAGATCTTCCTCTGGAGGTTGGCTCAGTATGTAAATAATCCTCCATTCTGAAATTGAAGGCTTGACGAAAAATCTGACTGTAATAGATTGTATTTTTGGTTACCTTATTGGTATAAGAGGTAACTTTTTGTAAGGATAAGTAAAAATTTAAACCTGTCTCAAGAAAGTAGAGAAGCCGATAGGAGTTCTAGAGGTATTCTTTACAGCCATTTGGGGAGAGGTGAAGTTATGAAAAAGATATTTTCTCTTTTATGGGTAGTCTTCTTTGTGGCTGGTATGACCACCATGGCCATAGCCCAGCAGATTCAGGAAAGTCCAGCAGGTGGTACTACGACTCAGGGTTCCCAACAAATGGGCGGCCAGAGGGAAACGGGAGTCCAGACTCCCATTAAAGAAGAAGGCCTTAGAGGGGACCATATCATGATGGGTACGGTCAGCAAGGTCGATAAGAATGATATGGTAACCTTGAAAACCGATCATGGGAATTTAATGCTTCATTTACCCGGTGCTTCCCAGAATCTTAAAGAAGGCCAAACCATCCATGTGCGACTGGGTTACTATATGCCAGGTGAGGGTGGGATGGAGAGATCGGGCGCTGCCGGTCAACAGGGTACTACCTCTGGTCAAGGAACTTCCTCGGAGCAACCCGGTGCTTCTGAACAACCGCAACAGGATACCAGCTCAGGACAATACAATCGGTAGGCAAGCTAAAAGAGCTATCCTGTCAAATTGAGCAGAGAATATCTCCCATCAATTTGAAGGACTCTGGAGAGTTGACAGCCCCCCTTCCTCCCCCGCATGCGAGGGGAGGAAGGGGGGCTGATGGGAGGGGAGATGCTTTTTTGTCTCTCCTTCATCCTGGGACAGTTTCAAGTGTTCATCTACGAAGAGCTTAGGCTCGTTGTAAGATTAACCTGCTTAAAGCTATCTTGAAAGCTAGTTAAATCTCCTGGATTTTTGGAGGTTTAGAAAAGGTTTTGAGATAGTTTTCCTGAGAACCGTATGTATAAGAAGATAGGCTGGATAGTATTCTGCTTCATTTTTGTATGGGTAGGCATGGAAACCTTTGCAAAAGGTCAGAATGCACCTTATCGGCTAAGTGACAAAGACGTGAAACGGCTCCTGGATCGGTTAGAGAAGGATTCTGATAAATTCCGTAAAAGTGTAGATAAAACCCTGGACAAAAGCCGTCTGGACAGTACGAATCGGGAAGATGACATAAACAGATTTGTCAAAGACTTTGAAGATGAGATAGATCGACTCAAGGATCGTTTTGGCGATCATAAAATGGTATCTGCCGATGTGGAAGCGGTACTCCGTCGTGCCGTTCTCATGGATCGGTTTATGCAACGCCATCTAGTCAGTACTGAAATGCAAGGGGATTGGGCCGCTGTAAAAGCTGATCTCGATGAGTTGGCCCGTGCTTATAATGTATCCTGGGAGTGGGAGAGGATGACCCGGTAAGCTACCCCGGGATTTTGAGACGCGGGGATACAGGGACATTTCTCCGTGTCCCCCTGTCCCCGCGTCTCCCTGTCCCCGCATCCCCTAAGGGGGTGGATGCTGCAGAAGGACCCTACTTTTCACATCCATAGGGAAGTTGGAAGGGAGGTGGTAGGGTAGGGATAGGGACCTCTATCACCGTAGGCCGATCTGCTTCCAAGGCTTCTCTTAATGCTTTGCCTACCTGTTCGACTCCCACCCGGATTCCCTTTGCTCCGAAGACTTCCGCTATCTGAGCAAAGCTGGGATTATACAATTCCGTTCCTAGGATCCGTTTTTTGAAGCGAGTTTGCTGGTCATTATTCGAAGCTCCGAAGGCGTTATCTACAAAGACCAGGGTTATGACCGGAATATGATACTGGATCGCCGTTGCCAGTTCTGGTAAAGCGTACATGAATCCGCCATCCCCTACGATACATACCACGGGTCGGTTGGGAGCGGCCACTTTTGCTCCTAAGGCCGTTGGGAACTCAAAGCCCAGGGTAGCAAAGTAGGAGGAACTAAAATAGGTCCTGGGATGTCGAACCGGATAGGCCAGATGGCTCCAGTAGCCCACATTTGTAATTCCACTGATAAGAATCGCATCCTCTACGAGCTCTTGTCGGATTTGGGAAATAATGCGCTGCTGGAGAGGAATTTTCTCATCTAGCCAGTGTTGATGGGACCGGCGAATTTCAGCGATTTCCTGGGCAGACCATGCCGGATTTCCTGGAGGTCGTGGCCGGATTTCTGCCGTGAGTGCCTGGAGTGCCATCCTGGCATCGGCCACCAGAGCAACTTCTGCCGGATAATTCTTACCTATGACGGTGGGATCAATGTCTATATGAATGAGTCGTTGAGGTATTCGCAGTCGGGTTGGTCCATACATTTGGCTGGTCAGGCGAGTTCCAATGGCAATCACCACATCTGCCTGGGAAGAGGCCCAGGCCGGGGCACCCTGTCCGTAATATCCTACGCCTAAGGCGAGAGGATGATCTTCCGGGATAATACCTTTTCCCTCCACGGTGGTTGCAACGGCGGCCCCTAGCATTTCTGCCAGGGTGACCACCTCCGGGGACGCATGGGAAATGATGGTTCCTCCACCTGCCCAAATAATCGGCTTTTGGGCCTTCTCCAGTAAAGCAGCCGCCTTATATACCTGTTCGGGATCTGGAGGAGAGGGAGGATATTTTTCAGCTTTGAGGAAGGTGACCTGGGCTGTTTTTGCAAGGATATCGGGCGGGATTTCCAACACGGTGGGGCGGGGACGTCCTGTCTTCATTTGGCGCATCGCCTCATGGAGGGCCGATGGAATCTCCTCAACTTCCCGAACCCGGTAACACCACTTGGTCACAGGCCGAACCACATCCAACTGATCGTTGATTTCGTGGAGTGCTCCCGTATCGCGCCCTATCAGGGAGCTCTCGATTTGACCTGCCAGGAGGAGCACCGGAGAAGAAACCGAAAAAGCGGTTCCCAACCCGGCGGAGGCATTTTGAACGCCCGGACCCGGTACTACCAGACCTACTCCAGGAGTTCCTTTAACCCGGGCATAACCATCGGCCATATAGGTGGTGGTCTGTTCATGACGTACGGTTATCAATCGAATATCTGAACGGTTATAAAAGGCATCAAAAATATGCATAATCTGGACTCCGGGAAGTCCAAACACTACCTCTACACCTTCCTCCACCAAAGCCTGCACAACGGCTTGCCCACCGGTAACTTGCGGCATGTTGATCTCCTTTATTGGATTAAGAATGGGGTATCTCAGGAGTCAGAGTTCAAGGGTTTGGAATCGGAATAAAGTCCGACAAATTTTACCCCTTCTCCCTAAGTATCCCAGAAAAATCGAGTGCTCTATTCCTTTTCATCTTTAGATCCTGATACCTGGTCTCTGTCCCTTGTCTTTACAACTCTCTTTTATCTATCACCCGCTTCGCTTTACCTTCAAAGCGTTGGATGGATTTGGGTCCCATTAACTTTACCCCGACCGAGATACCAAGTGTTTGGGTCAGCTCTCTGGCCACCCGTTTTTGGAGTTCATTTAATTTATCTGGATCGATGGGTTGAAAGAGCCTGGGGGAGGCTTCCACCCATACCTCTATGGTATCCAATTGATCTTTGGGACGGTCGATTACGATCTGGTAATGCGGTTCGATATCTTCCAGGGAGAGCAGGGTTCTCTCGATGAGCTGGGGAAAAACATTAACCCCCCGGATGATAAGCATATCATCGGTGCGACCCAACACTTTATCCATACGGACCGTGGTCCGCCCACAAGGACACTGGTCGGTATATAAGCGTGTACGGTCGCGGGTCCGATAGCGAATAACCGGCATGGCTTCCTTGGTTAAGGTTGTTAAGACCAGTTCACCTTCTTCACCGGGAGGGATTTGTTCTCCGGTATCTGGATCAATAATTTCGGCCAGAAAGTGGTCTTCCTGGATGTGCAGACCCTGGTGGTATTCACATTCCACCGACACGCCGGGTCCTATAATTTCGGTCAAGCCATAAATATCGAAGGCTTCTAACCCCAGTTTGGACTGGATTTCTTGACGCATCTTTTCACTCCAGGGTTCTGCACCGAAGACTCCTATCCGGACTTTCATCCGTTTTTTAAAGTCCACACCCATTTCAGCGGCTTCCTCTGCAATGACAAGTGCATAGGATGGTGTACAACACAGGACCGTTGCGCCCAAATCTTCCATAAGCATAACCTGTCGTTTGGTCAATCCGCCGGATATAGGAATGACCATGGCTCCGACCTTTTCCGCCCCAAGGTGAAACCCCAGTCCACCGGTAAATAAGCCATAACCATAAGCATTGTGGACAATGTCCCGGCCGGTCACGCCGGCACTGGTTACCGTACGTGCCATCACCTCAGTCCATACTTCCAGATCGGCCCGCGTATAACCGGCAACGGTAGGCTTACCGGTAGTACCCGATGAGGCATGGATACGGATGATTTGCTCCAGCGGTACAGTAAACATCCCGAAGGGGTAATGGTCACGTAGATCACCCTTTTCAGTAAAGGGAAGACGCCTCACGTCATCGAGGGAGTTAATCTTGTCGGCAGATATGTTGGCATCGGCGAACTTTTTTTTGTAAAAAGGGACACCTGCCACCCGCATCATAACTTCTCGAAGCCGTTGAACCTGCAGCTTTTCCAATTGATCCCGCGGCATCATCTCGTATTGGGGATTCCAAATAGGCATATTTTCTCTCTCCTTCCCCGGACAATTCGTTTAAAATCGGTCTAGTTCTGACTATAGGCGAGAGACTTAGAACCTGTCAACCAGAATTTATCTATCAAAGCAAGAAAAAAGTAATGATAAAAGGGTTCTGGATCGACGGTAGTTTAAAATCAGGATATTTTAGATGGAGAGAAAGGTAGATTGACAGTAATTTGAATCATAAACCAGTTCTTGTTATAGGAGGAGACCGGACTTATGCTTAAACAACAAGATCAAAATAGCTGGCAAGCCCCGGTGGATTCACTTCCAGATTTGTTATGGGACGTACTGGTTATAGGCGCCGGCCCTGCAGGTTCCATGGCAGCCATTCATTTAGCCTCTCAGGGCCATAGGACCCTCTTACTGGATAAATATAGATTTCCCAGAGATAAGACCTGTGGAGATGGTCTCATTCCCGATGCCATACGGTGTCTCCAAAGGGCAGGCATATATGAGAAAGTCTGTCAGGCCGGTCGACAGACGAAAATGGCTACCGTTTTTAGTCCGTCCAGGATAGATCTCGAGGTTTCGGGAGAGTTTCTGACGATCAAACGGCAGATTCTGGATGAGATTCTTGCCAGAGAAGCTGTCTCCCGAGGGGCTACCTTTTGTCAAGGGAAAGTTAAAAGTCTTTCCCTGGATTCCCAGGGTATGATCACCGCTTCATTTTCAGACTCTCCCCAACAGATCCGTACACGGATAGCAGTTATCGCCATGGGAGCCGACGTTTCCCTTTTACGTCAACTGGATATGGTCTCGCGTCCAAAGGCAAGCGGAATAGCCATCCGCAGTTATCTCCGCTCTTCGTTTCATCTGGACCGCATGATTGTCTCTTTTGATCGTGCCATTATTCCCGGCTACGCATGGATATTTCCCCTGGCTAACAACGAATATAACATGGGGTGTTGCCTACTTTACCGGGGAACTTCCACCGATCAGATCAACTTAAAAGAAATGTTTTATAAATTCACAGCCGAATTTCCCCTGGCGCAGGCATTGTTAAGCCAGGGCGAAATGATAACCCCCCTTCAAGGAGCCATGCTGAGATGTGGTCTGACCGGTTCCCAGCCTCTTAAAGGTGAAAAGATACTGGCCATTGGAGAAAGTATTGGCGCAACCTTTCCCTGTACCGGAGAAGGTATCGGTAAAGCTATGGAGACAGGAGAATTAGCGGCGTTGGTTATACATAAAGCCCTGGCAAAAAGGAAGAGTGAATATCTGCAAGAATTTCCACGTCTTTTAGAGGAAAAATTAAAACCCCGATACCTGGGATATCAAATCGCAGAAAACTGGCTGGCCAAAGCCTGGCTCAACGATTTTATGGTGCAACGCGCCCGCAAAAGCAGATTTCTACGGGAGGCCTTTACCGGGATCCTGGCAGAAACCATAGATCCACGCATGGTCTTCTCTATCTCTGGGATTTTGAAATCCTGGTGGAAGTAAAAGACAAGAGAAGCATCTTAACAACAGAGTGAAGAATGACGGGACTTCATTCTTCACTCTTTAGAGTTAAAGATCTGATCGACCTATTTTAGGGTTTGAAGATAGGCTATGATATTGTTCAACTGATCTTCCTTAAGGATTTTTTCAAAACTGAACATAAAAGAATCCGGCTGGGGAGTGATACTTTCAATCTGATCCTTTTGAACTGTCTGGATTTTAAGATCTGGATCGGTAATATCCATGATTTTTAATTCCTTATCGGTTTCCCCTTTTTTGAGCCCATCCATCGTTTTACCGTCCTTCATTTTAATGGAAAGTATTTCATAGCCCGGAACGATATAAGCACTGGGTTTAACAATGGATTCCCGAAGATATTCCACAGGCTTCTGACCGACATGGGAAAGATCAGGGCCTACATCGGCTCCTTTCCCATTTACCTTATGGCAATTGACACAGGCTAAAGCCCCTAAACCCTGAGTATCAAAAAACAGCTTTTCACCGGCCGCCGGATCTCCCTTTTTTTCTTCTGCAGCCTCTGTCTTAGAAATCGATAGAGATAGATAAAGAGCAAGTCCTAAAAAAACACCAACTACTAAGATTCCGACCCGCATACCCCAGTTTCTAAGTTCATGCATACCTGACCTCCTTTGATCCGATCAAGAAGAAACACCGGTCCATACCTCAAAACAGCAGGTCCTGGTTCAAGTTTCCTCCTGAATCCGGTTTTATTTAAATTGGATTTATGGATTCTTCCATAGAAAAAATAAGAATATCTCCGTGTATCTTATACCTCATTTACTTCCATAGATAAAATATATAATGTTTTCCCTGCCGGCCAGAGTCTGTTTAATAAAGATTTTCACAAACCTTCTTTAATTCCCATGAAGTCCTGTCGGAGGGCCTGTGGGGGAAAAACCTCGATAAAAATCTCAGCTTTAAATAAAAATAGCCGAAACAGAACCTATGGAAGAAAATCGAGTTTCCCATCGATCCCCTTTTTGGATTGGTAAAGGCTTGGTAAAGGAACCGCTCATAATACGCTGGCCGGCTTCCAGATAGGCTCCGTATTCCACGAGTTGATTAGCCAGCCAGGCGATAGATTGAAGCTGATGATCGATAACCTCGGCCCCCACGGCTTTTACCTCCAACTTCCCATTTCGCATAACCTCGGCGGTCACCTGACCGAGATCCAGATCGAGATCCAGATTTTGAGGGTAAGGTGTTATCTCGGCTCCCACCACATAGGCCCTTTGAGCCACATTATCGGCGATTCCCAGCGGAAGGTCAGCCGCCATATCCCCCCGACGCTCAATGATCTCAAAGGCGGGCGCAACGGAATCGATAGCCGAGAGTACCTGCTCCCTGGTAACTCCCGGTCCTTTTAAATCACTTTTAAGCTTGAAACACAATTCGGATTCCAGGGCAGGACTGATCATCTCATCGAATTGAAACGTAGTACCACTGGGAAACTGCCGACTTTCTAAAAGATAACCAAAAGCCGGAGCCTGGGCACGATAAAGATTACGTACCGCATCGGCCGTTAAACCGATCTTCCACCCTGCCTGCTTCTCTCCCCTGGCAAGCCAGCGATCTCGTATCGCCTTCTGTACCTGATAAGCTTCCTTTAAAGTTAACTTCCCCTTCAGGACTTCAGGAAAATGAATACGTCTCTGAATAGACTGCCAGAGTATCTCTGCAGCTTCTTCAACTTTCACAATCCTATGCCTCCTTTGTGCACCTTTAAAGCGGATACTAAATAAAAGCCGTCTTACAACGTACTCTTACTTCCTATCCGGACTTCTACACATCTCTAAGAACCCTTTAATTTCATAGGGTAAGGGTTACTCCTCTTTTATTCTTTTAGACTATCCTGCATTGACATTCCCCGATTCACTTCAAAGTTAACAGAAAATCTATACCCTCCTTTCTCTGGATGTCAATAACAATTAACGAAGACCCTCCCCTGAAAGGGGCATCTTGTAAAGTCAAATAATCGTTTTTCCCTTCCCCCTGCACCCCTCTCCTGAAGCTTCAGGGGAGGGGGAAGGAGGCTTTTAAGGAAGGTTTTTTACCTGCTCCAGAAAGGGGAGAAAAGGCCCCTGGGAATTTGGCCTGGAGATCCCTCAGCTCCTCTCTCCCACGCTGTGGGAGAAGGGCCGGGGGTGAGGACCACTTAAACATTAAGCAAAATTAAAGTAACAAAGCACTACTTGGCTGGGGAAGGTACTTTGAAGCGAAATTCCCTCCCCTGGGAAACGGGGGAGGGACCGGGTGAGGGCACCTTAACCTGGCGCCTATGGGGACCGGGGGGAGGGCCGAGAATTACACGGAACTCCCCTTGCAAACCCTATAAAAAGTTTATCAGATGAGTAGGGGATTCTATCAGGTCGTCCTGAGATCGAACCGCTGTATGGAAGGTCCTTACCCTTTTCAATGTAGAAATAGTAAAATATTATGAAAATTTTAATTGAAAATAGTTTTCTTATCGGCTTATGCTAAGGTAAGAAATAATGGAATCCAGAAGGTTTTCGTATAAGATGCTATGGAACCAAAGTATGTTTTTACGGATCCCGGCGCCGTTGGGATTGTTGTGGGTTCAAATGCGGTCCAGGTAGCTTCCGATGGATTTGTCGAGGTTGTTTTGCTGACCCAACAATCCAAGGTAACCGTTGTTATAAACCTCATATCCGGAGAGAATTCGAAGACCTTTTCCTTTGAGGATCCCCTCTATGTCAACATAGTTCCGCGGGGTAAAATTGTGGATATTACCTCGGATAAGGGGGATCAGGAGGTTGTCTTCCCGAGCCCGGTCACCGTAGAGGTTCAACTCATTTAAGGGTCCTAAAGAACTTCTATTTCAGAATTTGATCCGGCGTATAGACCTGGCCGTCTTTAATAACCAGATCAATGGAACGGGTATTCTGAATCCTGGCTAAGGGATTGGCATGGAGGATAACCATATCGGCAAGCTTGCCTGCTTCCAGGGAACCCAATTCCTGGGATCGTCCCATGAGTTCGGCTCCATGAATCGTAGCAGCCGTCAAAATCTGCTGGTTAGAGAGTCCGGCCTCTGCCATCAATTCCAACTCTCTAAATATGGCCGGTCCATGAAGGGTTCCTATATTTCCGGCATCGGTACCGACTGCCAGGGTGACTCCAGCATCTTGAAGTAATTTCAGGTTTTTTAAGGGAATGGGGTTGGGGAAAATGGGTTTTGGATTCCTTATTCTGCTTAAAATATGTGGGGGAATATCCTCTGGAGGCAATTTTCCAAGGTCAAAGAGGGTTGAGAGGATATAGGGATTGGCTATTTCCCGTTCAGGGGTTGTCAGTCGAATTTGCTGGCTCAGAACCTCACGATACCGCTGAGAAACCATCAGAGTCGATGTGTAGATGACATGATTCTCCTTGAGAAGTTGAATAAATTCACGGTCAACGATCTCATCATCCACACTATGGGCCAGAATATCTGCACCTGCTTTTACAGCTACCCGGGCCGTTTCCAGCTCGGTGGCGTGAACAACTACCCGAATTCCATGATGGTGGCTTTCTTCTATAATTGTCTGAATCAAAGAAAAATAACGCTCCGGTTTATGACCCGGAAGGAGGATAAACCAGATTTTGATTAAGTCGGGTTGCCATTCTGCCTGGCGCCGTACCAGGGCCCGGGCTTCTTCAGGAGAATTTACTTTAATAACAGGAGGATCCTCGGTCGTCAGTTCTTCAGGTTGGTAGGTAGAAATCAAAGGACCTGCTACGGCTACACGAGGGGTCAAAGCGGTTCTTTGGGCCAGCTCGCGTACCTTGAAATTCCAAAGGGGTCCTCCTACATCGACCACCGAAGTAACTCCACATCTCAAATACCGTGCAAAGGTGTCCGTCAAATGGGCTTTAATCCAGGATAACTCTTCTTGGTAAGGTCGATACTTTCTGAGATCCAGAATATCCGGGCGGGTATAAAGCCCTCCCGATTGAAAAAAATGTACATGGGCATCTACTAACCCTGGAATAATCCACTTTCCTTTAGCGTTTATGATCTGTGCATCCTGTGGAATCGGGATTTCCTTTAATTTCCCCACTTTTATAATCTTGTTTCCTTCTATTAAAACAACCGAGTCCTCCAGGGGATCTGTTCCATCTGTCTGGATAAGAGTTCCGCCCACAATGGCTTTCATAGAAGGTTGTGCAGATAAAACCGGCATAATAAAAAATAAAATGAAAAAGATCACGAGATGAGGTTTCATAAAAAATCTCTATTTTAATTTATTACAAAACTAAAATTTATCTAAAAATACTACCTTGTAAAGTTAAATTTGAATAACCGTTCTGCCCTCGCCCCCGGCCCCTCTTCCGAAGCTTCGGGAGAAGGGCGTACTTGGGAAATTGGTCCGGAAATCCGCCGGCCCCCCTCCCCAGCGTGGGAGAGGAATCGGAGGCATACGCGCAGAAGGTTAGCCCCAGCGGAGCACGACCCGTAGATAGCCCCTGGCGGGGCTTTTTACCCTTAACCTGGCCCATAAGGGGAAGGGAGGATGAGGCATGCGGTGTTTCCACGTAGAAATAGTATTAAATAAAGAAATACCGGCCAGGGAATATTATTTGATTGGTCAGGAAAGTAGAAAAAAGGACCTTTAAGGTAGAGAAATAAATCCAAGGAACGGGGCCGACGGGGCTCGAACCCGCGACCTCCGGCGTGACAGGCCGGCGTTCTAACCAACTGAACTACGACCCCGATTCGGAAGGATAAAAGGGGAAGATCTTAGACTTTAACTAATCCTGTCTGCATGAGATAAACTAGTTCTTCTAAATTTTATTGTCAAGGGCCTTCCGTGAAAAATTATCTTGCTTACTCAGCAGGGAAAGCTTCGATAGAATTCGCTTTTTTGAACCAGGTAGAATTCGGAGGGTCCTTTATAAAAAGATCCTCCACTTACCTCCATCCCTTCATTATACCATAGCCTTCCTCCTTCCTGTCGGGTTACCTCCAGAAAGCGTTGGGTTCTCAGTACCGGCCGGGTAACTTTTTCGCAGGTATCTGTATCGATTTAGTAGGCGGAAAAAGTGACCCCTATTAAAGGGTTACAGTTACTTTTCACAGGCCATTTCTTGACTTTTACGTTAGGTTATATTATAACTCCAAAAGATGGTAAGTGTCCTTTGAGGACCTTTATTTATTTTTAGGGACGACACCAAATTTGTTTGAATAATTCGCGCTTTGCTGTCTTGACCGGGGCGAAGTAATCATCCAAATTTGGTAGGACAGATATGAAAAAGTATCCAAAGGTGTTTTCTGTCTTGGTGGGAATTTCTGCTCTCTGGTTACTTTTATCCTCTCCGGCTTCAGGGGCTCAAGCTGAACCGAAGTATGGAGGAATTCTTAATGCTTCCCACATTGCAGACATTCCCAGTCTAAGCATCCACGAAGAAGCAACGGCTTCTACCGTATGGCCCATGATGCCCTGCTATAATAACCTGGTACTCTTTGATCCATTGAAAAAACAAGAGAGTATGGAGACTATCATTGGAGAACTGGCCGAGAGCTGGGAGTGGCAGGATGAGGGAAAGAGTTTGGTTTTTCATCTACGAAAAGGGGTCAAGTGGCACGACGGCCAGCCTTTCAGCTCCAAAGATGTAAAGTATACCTTTGACCTGGTTCGTCAGGCTCCCGGCATGACGGTCAAATTACGGGTAAATCCCCGTAAACTCTGGTATGATAATGTAGAAGCTATCGATGCTCCTGATGAAGCTACAGTTATTTTCCGCCTGAAACGACCCCAACCCTCGCTCTTGATGATGCTGGCCTCAGGATACTCTCCTGTTTATCCCGCCCATATCCCCCCTGCCCAACTTCGCACCAAATGTGTAGGAACCGGTCCCTTCAAAATGAAAGAACATCGTCCGGGCGAGGTGTTGGAGTTGGAGAAAAATCCCGATTACTTTATTCCGGGACGTCCCTACCTGGACGGTATTCGTTATATCATGATCAAGGATCGGGCCACCCGCACAGCCGCCCTACAAGCCGGACAGGTCGATATTGCTTTTCCCTTTGATACCACAAAAACCATTGCCGAGACCTTGAAGAAGACCAATCCGGATATGGTTATCGTGGAGACCAGTCAAAACGTTAATGAGAACATCTTGATTAATTTTGAGAAACCTCCCTTTGATAACCCAAAGTTGCGATTAGCCATTAACCTGGCCATGGATCGTAGAGCTTATGTTCAGGCTGTATATCAGGGAGGAGGGGTTATAGGCGGAGCGATGCTCCCTAAACCTTATGGAGTTTGGGGACTTCCGGAAGAAGAGCTGGTTAAACTGCCGGGCTATGGAGATCCGGTCAAACAGAAGGAGGAAGCGAAAAAAATCCTGGCCGAACTGGGATATGGCCCGGATAATCCCTTAAAAGTCGTCTTATCTACACGGGCCACGGCGAGTTATTTAGACCCGGCTAACTTTGTCATTGATCAGCTCAAACAAGTAGGAATCGAAGCAACTTTGGAACAGGTGGAGACGGGAGTCTGGCATCCGAAAGTTACACGGAGGGAGTATACCCTTGCTGCCAATCGAACCGGTATTGGTCCCGATGATCCCGATGCCAACTACTTTGAAAACTACAAATGCGGTTCGCCCCGTAATTATTCGGGTTATTGCAACAAAGAAATCGATGAATTGATTGAGAAGCAATCTCAAACCCTCGATTTCGCCGAACGTCTCAAACTGGTCCAGGAGATCGATAAAAAACTCCAGATAGACGGGGCCAGACCTATCCTGGGTTGGGCTCTCGATTACTTTGCCATGTGGCCGTATGTTAAAAACTTAGTGCCGCATCAAAGTGTTTATAACTACGGTCGGATGCAGGAGGTCTGGTTAGATAAATAAGGACAGGTGTTTTCAGGGTGGAATAATTACATTTTTCCTTGACCCGGGTCTAGAGTTTATAGGAGATTTTTTAATAAGTTATTACCCTTTGTGAGGATTAATTCCGGAGGTTACTACCAGATCACCCTGTCGGAGCTTTTAATCCTGATTCTGACGTGTAGGGGGCTACAAAGGCTGATTCGAGCGTAAGATGTCCCATTTAGAGTAAGCAACTATGCGAGTCTATCTTTTACAAAGGCTTTTGATCGGATTCATTACCCTATTCGGGATGTCTATTGTCATATTCGTATTGTTACGCCTAGCACCGGGAAATATTGTAGATATTATTTTTGCTTCGGCAGGATATGTAGACCCGGAAGATAAAAAAGCCCTGGTTCATGAGTTAGGGTTTGATAAGCCTCTTATCAGCCAGTATGGAAGCTGGATTGTTCATCTCTTTCAAGGAGATTTGGGAAAGTCCTATCATTACGATGTTCCTGCCTGGGAGATTATCAAACCCAGGATTCCGGTTACCGTAGAATTGGGTATTTTATCCATCCTGGTTGCCATTGCCCTGGGGGTCCCTTCAGGGGTCATCAGTGCCGTTCGACAGGATACCTGGTTGGACTATACTTTTCGTATTTTCAGTCTGGCAGGCCTTTCGATGCCTGCTTTCTGGCTGGGAATGCTCATTATTCTTCTGTTGGTGCGAAATCTGGGTTGGGTTCCTTCCCTGCTCTATATCTCCCCCTTTGAAAATTTTAAGGATCATCTTCTTCAATTTCTCTTTCCGGCATTGGCCGTAGGCTATCGAAGTTCTGCCTTGATCATGCGGATTACACGCTCCGCCTTATTGGAGGTCCTGCGAGAAGATTATGTCCGTACCGCCCGGGCCAAAGGGCAACGTGAGATCCTGGTGATTTTTCGACATGCTCTGAAAAATGCCATTCTCCCGGTTATTACCGTTATCGGTATCGAGTTCGCTTTCCTCATCGGAGGATTGGTGGTAACCGAAACGGTCTTTAATCTGCCCGGAGTGGCCCGCTTTTTAGTAGAGGCTATTTTAAGTCGAGATTATCCCATTGTACAGAACCTGGTGATGTTTATCGCCGTGATCGTGGTACTCTCCAATCTGGTTGTAGACTTCCTCTATGCCTGGCTCGACCCCCGGATACGGTATGCAGGCTCATAGATAATGCGATACTTTACCTTTGATTATTTTATTCATCCACGAAGCATGGGGGCGTATGGGTGTAGATTCTCCCATACCCCCATACCCCCATACGCCCCCATGCTTCGTGGATGAATATTTAAAGGAAGTCACAGAGAGATTATGGACCCTTCATCCCTAACCCGCCGTCAATTCATTAAAAAAATAACCCATGCAGCCGTTGGCCTGTCCGGCTTTTCCATCTTCCGACCTCCTCGGGTTCATGCGGCAACCCCCGAGCTGAGTATACTGACCTTAAATCATTTTGTTCCGGCTTCCGATGAAAAATTAAAAGAACAGGCTGCCGCATTTGCTAAAGAACACGGCGTCATCGTCCGGGTAGATACCATGCCCCATTTGCAAATCCCACGTAAATTAGCGGCAGAGATCCATGCTCAGGCCGGGCATGATATCATCTGGCTACTTGGGGAGTCGGCCTGGCTTTACCATGAACATTTAACCGATGTGGATGCCGTGGTTGCCCGCATGGAAGAAGATCAAGGAATGTTTTATCCTTTCATCAAGGAGAGTCTCTACGTGAAGGGATCCTGGAAAGCGGTTCCCTGGTGTTGGCTAACCCGACCCAGCCTATATCGGGAAGATCTCTTTGCAGAGGCCGGTCTTCCGGCCCCCGATAGCTGGGAAGATATTTTAACTGCCGGGCGCATCCTGAAACCGAAAGGACATCCGGTAGGAATTGCCATCAGTCAGTGTAATGATGCTTATAACGCCTTCTGGTCTATTCTTTGGGGGTTTGGGGGTAAAGTCCTGGAGTCGGATGGAAAAACCATCGCCCTGAGTTCTGCCGAAACCAGGAGGACCCTCGAGTATTACGAAAATCTATATCGAGAAGGGATGGAGCCGGAAGTCCTTTCGTGGGATGATGCCAGTAATAATCGATTCCTCCTCTCAGGGAAAGGCTCATGGACCCAGAATCCCATCAGTGCTTATCTGACTGCAGTAGAAAAGAAAATGGAAGTGGCCGATAAAATCGGCATTTATTCAACTCCGGCCGGGCCTGCCGGAAGGCATAGTGCCGTTGGGATTTACAGCCTCGGCATCTGGAAATTTTCAAAAAATCAAGAACTGGCTCAAACTTTTCTGGCTTATCTTATGCAGCCGGAAAACTATAATGCGTGGATCGAAGCAGGGGGTGGCTTTAACCATGGTCCTTCCCGCAGATATGAAAATCATCCCATCTGGACCCAAAATCCCAGGTTCAGGATTCTCCCCGGAGAGGCCCGATTTGGTCATGCCCTGGGATGGCCTTCTCCTCCAAACCCTTATATCCAGCGAATTAACGATCTCTTCATTTTGCCCAACATGGTGGCCAAGGTGGTAACCGGTTCTTCCTATGATCAGGCCATTACATGGGCCGAGGGACAGATTAAAAGAATTTTAGAAAGTTAATACCATGAAAGAAGGAAAGTGGCTACAAATACTTCGCCGGGCCGGGCGATTTTTACGAAGGAAACCCTTAGGGGCTGCAGGAGGAATCATCGTATTTCTTCTGGTTTTTACGGCTGCCTTTGCCGATTTCCTGGCTACCAAGGATCCAACGCGAACCCATCCGGCCCAAACCCTGGTCCCTCCCAACCGAACTTTTTGGCTAGGAACGGATAATCTGGGAAGAGATGTCTACAGCCGGATTGTTTATGGAAGCCAGCTTTCCTTACTGGTGGGATTGGGCTCTACCTTGTTGGGTTCGGTCATTGGAGGTATCGTAGGACTCCTGAGTGGCTATCTGGGAGGAAAAGTAGATCTGATTAGTCAACGATTTCTTGACATTATGCAGGGGCTTCCCCTTCTTGTTCTGGCTTTGGTGATGTCTGCGGCTCTGGGTCCTTCGGTGTGGAATGTCATCCTGGCCATCTCGGTTCCCCTTATCCCTCGTGCTGCGCGGGTCATCCGGGCCAGTACCCTGACCATCCGGGAGATGGCTTACGTTGAGGCGGCAAGGGCCCTTGGAAGCAAAGAGGGTCGTATCGCTTTCCGCCATATCCTGCCCAATACCCTGGGACCTTTTATCGTACTGACCACGGCCCAACTGGGAAGTGCCATCTTAGTGGAAGCCTCCTTGAGTTTCCTGGGAATGGGAGTGCCGGAACCCTATCCCTCCTGGGGACGCATGCTCTCCGTTTCCGCGGCTGAATATGCCCAGAAGGCTCCCTGGCTGGTTATCTTTCCCGGACTGGCTATCAGCCTGGCCGTTTTTGGCTTTAACTTATTGGGAGATGCCCTTCGGGATCTCCTGGATCCTAAACTACGCAAGCAATAGGGAAGCTCTTTGTTATGGATTTTATTTATTCACCAAGGGCCACGAAGAATTACTCGGTACCTTGTTTCATAATTACTGCCCTGGGTTTTAAAGGCTGTGGAATGTAACGCGAGTGGAGGAATATTTAAAAGCTGCAAAAGTATAGTAAAAAATAAGTGAAGAGAATCTGTAACAAACTGGCTTCAAGGGCTGGAACTCCAGGTCTTGATCAGTTTTTATATCCTGATCGCTTATCTATTTAATAGATGGACAGCAATAGCCGGCACATTCGGGTTTCTCTTTATAGTCAGTAACCATGCTCCCTCCTGGGCTTCTGTTACCTATTTACCATGACTGTTCCCAGGAAATTTTGTTCAATCAAGGTTTTATTTTACACTTGCAGTTTATAAGAGAGCCTTATATGCAGAAAAGTACTGATGGTGTCTCGCAGTTGGGATCCTGTTAGGTGTTACCTTTTTGGGTCATACTGCTTCCGCTTTAATCTTCGGTTTTATTATTGGAATTTTTACCCTGCAAACCATCATCCTATCAAAGAGAGCGTCCTATCCTCTCTTTTTCCTCTTTATCGAATGATGATTAACTTTGGAGTTATTCTAATTTCGGCTCCCCTCGTCAGTCAGTCTTTCTATATAAAGAATTTACAACTGATAAAACGAGTATCTACCGGGTTAAAGGGTGTTCAAGAGATTCATAAAAGTTCTGATACTGCCAAGAAACCTTGATTTTTTCATCGGGTAAAATAAAAAAAAGGAATCTTTGAAACTCAGGGTTTTAATTGATTTCAGATTCTCAGAAGAGAAGGGATATGACTTCAACATTTTCTGGAGGTTTTGTAACTAATAACTTTCCAAACTCTGGGTAAACTTCTTGCCAGTAAGTAACAATGTCAGCATCAGATTTGACGAATCGAATATCATAATCGGTCCCAACTTTGTGCCTCATGACCCAAAATTTTGCCGCAAGCCCTGGATATTCATTTTTACCCACAAAGGCATTTATGGGTTCGCTACGGTTATAGAAATAAAGAACTTTATCTATACCTTTTGAGCGCACAAGGAAAATAAAATCCTCATTAATTCCATGAACCATCGTACAGAGCGTAGTCATAATACTGGTTTTTACGATACCCGTATTGGCTAAAAAACTAGACGTAAATAAGACGATAACCCCACCTGTTATGATTCTTTTTGATACTTTCTTATTAATCAAAACTAAACGCAATTGTTCTATGAATAAAGCCAGAGATATAGCTATGAGTAAGGACGGAAAATAATGGTATCTATCATAAGCTGACAAAGCTTTTGATGTTGCTTCTATATTAAAACCGGAAAAATTCATCTGCATGGTGGTTCTTCCCACATGGATTAGGAAATAAAAACAGGTCATGGCCACAAATAAAACGATCATTCTAAATTGGATGATTCGGCTAGAAGGAAGAATCCAAATACCGATAAGAAATGCACAAATAATTACAATACCGGCTAAAATGCTATGCTCAGGAAATCCCAATAAGCCGGCCCATCCGTTCGAAACTAAATAGAGGAATACTTGCGGAAAATAGGTAAGAATTAATTTACCATCCATCAAGCCGGAAAGATGATTTAGGTAGGTTTCTGTCAGGGCTATGGTAGAAGTAGGGATCAGAGGAAATAAAGCCCATGAAATTTTCTCATAGTCAGGTCTCAAACTCCAGACCAGAGGAAATACTAAAATTGCAGATATATAATTTGAAATAAAAAAAATCGGCGAAAGAGCCAGTCCAAGTCCCAAAACATAATATTTTAAGGAGACCGTATCAGAGTCAAAAGCTTTCATCGCGGCAAGCAGAGCCAGAAGAAAGAATAAAACTGAAAAGGTAATACCTCCAAAAGCTGCGAACCACTCTAATCCTCTGAAAAATACAGCACTTGTAGCCCATAATCCTGAGAAAGAAATGGCAAGGAGCTCATGAATGTTCATTTTTCTCAAAATCCAATAGAGAAGAATTGAATTTATGGAATGAATGACTAAAAGCGTTTCAAAGAAAGAACGACTATTGTACCCAAACAGTTTATAAAGTCCCAGGACTTCTAACTTGAAAAGAGGGTAAAAATGCCCTCCCAGGGAGGCAGAGAGATACTCGATGAGATTCATCCAGTGTAAATCAAAGAGATAAATATAGTCATCCATTCCAAAACAGCCGTTCAAAACATAAGAATACCTAAAAAATACTAAGCCGGGTAATATAAGAGAGGGAAGATAGGATAAAAATGAGGAATTGCCTACGCCATTCCGTTCGCTATGAACATCCTCTCGACTCTTCCCAATTTCAGGAAAAAGTTGTAGATATACTTTATAAGGGAAGATCCGTTTATACATCAGAAAGCCGATAAAATAAACGAAAATCCCTAACCAGGTCAATTTCAGGAATAACAGGAAATACTTTAACTTCTGACCAGCTTTATAATCACGATAATGAGTAAATTGAGAGAGTAAGAGGTAGGAAGGGAGTCTCTTCAGGTTTTGATTCCATGGTGCCCAGGAAAGGTCCATTCCATAAGACCCTCCAGCTTGAAAATATCGAACCTTAATAGGATAAATGCCTGCCTTTAAGTAAATTTGACCTTTCGCCTCTTCTAATTTATGGATTCCTCCATTATCTACCACCAGTTGATCATTTATATAAACTGAAGAGCCATCATCCGAAGTAGTTGCAAAGGTGTACCTTCCAGATTTCTCTATGACCAGATATCCCTGCCACTCTATACTAAACTGATTAGTATGAGCGGCTAATTCCTTTTTTCGTTTTGTTAAAAGGGAAGGAGAAATTTCTAAGTCCAGTTTGACGAACGCAGGTTGGCCTTGCCAGGAAGGATTAGGATAATAATAGCCTTTTAAACCGTGGGGAGGGTTAAACCTCTTGGTTAAGATATAACCTAGAACGGTTGCAACAAAGAGCAAAAGAAGGAAAATAATTTTTAATCTTTTAATCCACATTTTATATGGAAATAAACAGTCAGAGAATTATAATGAATAAATCTCACTTTATTAACAATGAGATGTGTTATTATCAAAAATTCAAACTGTACCTAAAGAAGAGATATATATGCTAACCAGTTTTGAAGCACTCAGGGTAAACATTTACTACCATGTCGTGGTAAAAACATTCTGGAAATGGTGGACTACCCCATCATAGCAACCGTTTTCGGTATGACCAAAATATATCCGGTGAAGATCATCTGGATGCGGAAATCCACCTCCAATTACATAATTATCCGGATCTAAAACAGCTACAGTAACCACTGGCCAACTCCATACGATGCCATCATAGCTGAACAGATAATCAATATTAGACCCGAAATTGTTAGCAAACATGTGGTAATAACCTGCTGATGAATCATACTTTACCTTAAAAGTTGAATAAAGAGCTGGGGCGGTCCATATTGTATTTACAGTACCTATTGTAGTACCATTTGATCCTAAATCAACCCTTTGAACGTAACCTCTGTTTGTGGATGCACCCTGGTTGATCATCCCATAAAGATATATAGTATTACCTACTCTAGTTGCTGATGGCAACCATGCATGAGGAATTAATTGCGCTGGTGGGGACCAATTATTGACGCCATTCGGTGATATTGAATAATATATGGCATCGCCATAATTTGAAGAACATGTAGTCTGCTGAGCTCTGTAACCAGTCATGTACATAATATATTGTCCATCTGAGGGACGTTGGACAATTGTTGGATCATTCAAAATAAGACTAGGATTAGTTGTTTGTGGACCAAAAATCATCTGCCTATTGATTAAACTAGTACAATAAGGATTAGTACACTGGGCTATGTAAATTGCATCTCCATATAATGGAGTTGCTTGTAGGTCACTATGAAAACCACCCACAAATAAATAATATGTACTGTTTATTTTTAATAAAAATGGTGAGTATAAACTATTTCCATGAGTGATTTTGGTTTGATATGGGCTTCCAAAGTTGCAGGCATGGGCAAAAGCACGCTTTTCATCTAAAATTTGATATCCAATAATAGTTGATAATCCTATAATAGCTAATAATAGCTAAAATTAAAGATAATTTTCTCAAATGAAAAAGATCTAACCCATCACTAAACCTTAACCCGTCATAATTTTTAAACTCATAAACAACAAATCTATGAAAGTCATCGAAGAGAGAGCTATCCAAGATAACCAAATAGAAGAGGAAGAAGGTTGGGCCGTCACTGAATTTGCCGATGCGGATCTTCAGGATGCCCAACGTACCAAGCGGTTGATAGAGATTGCTACCGTTGTTGCTGACAAGTCTGGAACTTCGTTTCCTGAAGCCTGTGGGCAGTAAAGCCATGAGGAAAGCAACCTATCGACTTTTCGACCATGAGGCCATCGACCCCAACAACATCGAGGATTCACCACATAGTGGCTACAAGCCGTCGAATAAAGACAGTGCCCGTGGGGTTGGCTGTACAGGATACTACAGGGTTTAACGGGACTCCTCATCCGGCCACGGTGGGTCTGGGGTCTTTGTCTGGGAGTCATCCCCAAGGCTCATGGCCCATACGACGCTGGCCATGACACCGGAGCGGGTAGCCTTGGGGATTCTGGCCCAAGAGGTTCGGGCCCGGGATCCCAATGAGAAGGGTAAGAAAAGGACTCGTAAAACTCGACCTATAGAGGAAAAGGAAAGCCACAAAGGGTTGAGGAGTCTTTGTGCCGTCATCGAGATCAGCCAAGAGCATCTCGAGGGAGATTTCGTCAGCGTAGGGGATCGAGAAGTAGATGGGTACGACTTGTTCTTGGTGGAGCGCCCAGATAATACGGATTTGTTGGTTCGGGCCGCGTGGGATCGCCGGGTAGACCATTCTGAGAAATATCTTTGAGCCAGTGTGAAAGCCAAACCTCTGGCAGCTTGGGTGGGGATAGAAGTGCCACGACGTGGCAGACAACCGGCAAGAGCTGCTCCTTATACCCTGGGACCTTTTATCGTACTGACCACGGCCCAACTGGGAAGTGCCATCTTAGTGGAAGCCTCCTTGAGTTTCCTGGGAATGGGAGTGCCGGAACCCTATCCCTCCTGGGGACGCATGCTCTCCGTTTCCGCGGTTGAATATGCCCAGAAGGCTCCCTGGCTGGTTATCTTTCCCGGACTGGCTATCAGCCTGGCCGTTTTTGGCTTTAACTTATTGGGAGATGCCCTTCGGGATCTCCTGGATCCTAAACTACGCAGACAGTAGTAAAAAGAAAGCTTCTTTAGATCCCATGGATTAATAGTTAAAATGGGTTAATAGTTAAAAATGAAGGCGATTCACCATGTGAGAAACCGGTGGATTCTTTCCCTGTTAGGCCTTTCTGTTATTTTCTTAGGAATACACAAACTTGACCAATCCCTAACCCTTTCCCATGGATTGATAGGGAAGTATTATGCAAATCCCTATTGGTCTGGGAATCCCCAGTATGTAACCCTTGATTCAGAAATCTCCAGTGAACTTCTAAAAGATCGTGGGGAGAAATTTCCGGAAAATCGATTCAGTGTTGAGTGGAATGGGTTCATAGCTATAGAAAAATCTGGGAAATATACCTTTATACTTATATATTAACGATGGGGGTATTTTATCGCTCAGCGGGGGTATTTTATCGCTCAGCGAAACCCTTTTTGATTCCGGTTCTGCTGACCACTCTGTTTTATATCACCTCTCTTCTTTACCTTTCTCATCCGAGAAATCCATCCAAAGAAATTATCTCATTTCTCTAGGTTTTTCTATTGGGTTGTTGGATGAGCCTGCTAGATAGGCAAGGTTTTTTCTATACCCTGTTTGTGTTAGCTGGCTTAGCCCTCTATTACCTTCTACGAAGGAGCCAATCCGACTTGTATCGGGCACTTCTACTTCTCTCAGCTACTTTTTGTTCTGTCTGTGCAATGATCGCTTACAACCTTTATTTGGGACCCTGGATCATTCAGTCTATCAATGGATACCGCCCGGACTTTTCCTATTAAAAAATAGAACCCATTTTCCTGACGAATCTTAACTTTTACCTGGCCGCTTCAGAGATACTTATACAAAGTGTCCATATCCTGACGGGTAGCTTTCTTTTGTGGATTTATGGGCTCCTCAGAGTTTTGATCCTCATCTGGAAGTTCTGGCCTATTTTTGGCTCTTTTCTTCCCTTTAAAAGGACCCATATAGGCTATCAACCCATTGTATCTACTTTTGGAAGGCGGATTGATTATTTAAGCTTGCTTCTGGGTTGTTTTGGGGTAGGTTCTCACATTATCCTGTTTGCTCTCATGATCATGAGGTATGCCCCGGTCTATTTCTGGCCCGATCCCAGACTCTGGTACTATCCTTTACCGTTTCAGGCTGTTTTAGTTTTCAGCCTTTTGCTACTCTTAAACAGATTCATGCCTGCTTTGAATAGCAGGCAGGTGGCGTTTTTGAATTTTTTCCTCTTTGTTATAATCCTGAGTAACATATTCCATTGGGTAAGTTATCGAAATGTAATGCTTTCTACCCCCTGGTTCTATAAAGTTTATGACCAGTCCTCTCATCTTAAGCAATCTCTCCAGGACGGAAAAGCCTACAACCTTAAAGATGCTTACAGGCTCTTTTATCAATATTATGTTCATAGGTTTCCTTCTCTTAAATCCAGGGCTTACCTGAAAATAAAAGAAAACGATGGGGATTATTACAGTGAAATGTTCACTGAAAGGGCCTTTGTCTGGCCTCAGAAAACGACCTTTCTGGAAGTAAACGTTAAAGAGGGAGGTCTTTATAAGATCCGGGTTACTTTTTTGGTACTTCCAGATGCTGAACCCGGCATTGTTTCTCCGTATGTCAATGATCAAATATTAGGTACTTTTGAGGTCCCCCAGACCATTTCCATTGCTCTCAAAGAATTTACGCTTGTACTGGCTCTTCCGGGGGGTGAGGCAGGGATCAGGCTTAAATCCGAGTTATCCGAAAAGGAAGGGGGTCTAGGTCTCCACGCCGGGGGGTAGCCTTTGGAATGTTTTTCCTGCTTGAAGCAGAACGGGTGGAGAATAAAAGTTGAAGAGGAACTCAAGAAGATCCCTTTGGGGGATTTATCGGAATAGATCTTTTCTTTAGAATGGGGTTCTCCAAGACTTTTAAGGAGGCTCCGTAAGGGCACCTTTGTGCCCTTACTTTCCGTGGCAAATTCCCAGGAGGGTCTGGAGGGTAGAAATCAACCGATCTCCGTTCTCCACCTAGCGGTTTACCAGTTGTTCATAGATTCTTTCGTATCCATTGACCATTCGAGAAACAGAGAAATTCTCTTCAACGTGATGACGGCAGGCCTGTCTATCGATATATTTGATATCTTGAACGGCATCGGCCATTTCTTCCCAGGTTTCACAGATAAAACCGGTCTTTCCATGGATCATGATCTCTGGAATGGAGCCGCGGTTCCGAGTGATTACGGGAGTTCCACACGCCAGCGACTCGATAATAGCCAATCCGAAAGGTTCTGGCCAGTCTAGGGGAAAAATAAACGCCCTGGCCCTTTTGACAATTTCATTTCTCTCTTCTTCACCCTTTTCCCCCACGTATTCGATAAAGGGGGGCTCGATGAGGGGCTTGACCATTTCTTCATAGTAAGTCCGATCCGTGGGGTCCACCTTGGCGATTATCACCAGCTTCATACGGACCTTTTTAGCAATCTGGATGGCTTCTACGGGACCTTTTTCGGGTGAGATCCTCCCTACAAAAACCAGATAATCCTCGGGTTCCGGATTGAACGGAAATTTCTCCAAGGGGTATCCATGGTAAACGGTTCCTAACCAGTTTAGGTCGGGAAGAAATTTCCTTTGGGCATTGCTGATCGAAATGAAATTGCCATCCCGATAATAGTGATAGATTTTATGGATATCTGGAATATCCAGGCGGCCATGAAGCGTGTGAACGGTGGGTGTGGAAACTAACCGGGTAAAGGGAAAGGTAATAAAATCCAGATGAGCGTGGATCAGGTCAAATTCCCTGGCCCGGTCATAGACCATTCCCAATTCCAGCATATGATAGGGGAGATAATCTTTCACAGTTGGGTCCAGCCGTAATGCTTTTGGATGGACTGGAACCAGTTGAGCCGAGGTGAGAGAATCTCCACTTGCAAACAGGGTTACCTCGTGTCCCCTTTTCACCAACTCCTCGGTGAGGTGAAAAACGACCCTCTCGGTTCCCCCGTACATTTCCGGCGGAACCCTCTCCACTAAGGGAGCTACTTGGGCAATTTTCATACTTCTACCTCCTTGTAAATGATTTAAAGCCCAGTAACGACTTAGAAGAGCAAGGTTCGTGCCAAAATTCTCAAGGTAGTATTTTCCTGACTCATCGTTTAATAACCACTTCCAGATCAGCACTTTTGTTCAGGATTTCAACGGAAGCTGCATATTGACCTTGAGTCACATAAAAATCCACATACCGACCGTTAACCTCCAGATTGGTTACTTCGATCCAATCCAGCCACTGGGGTAATTGAGGTTGTACGAAATAAATTCGATTATTCAGGGCATCTCCTTCAAGGCCGGTTAATGCTTTTAATACTTCAAAAACGACCCCGGAGGACCAGGCCTGAGGAGAGCAAGAAGTCGGATAAGGTGTAGGGCCGTGATGGTAAGTACGGCTGAAACCGCAAAAGAGTTCCGGGAGTCGATAATCCCGGAAAAACATGGAAGCCTCTGCTAGAGCGGTGGTAAGTCTATCCACATATCTGGTCAACCCATACCGTTTTAACCCGGCAAGGATCAAAGCATTATCATGGGGCCAGATAGAACCGTTATGGTAACTCATGGGATTATAGCGAGCTTCTCGTTCGCTAACCGTTCGGATTCCCCATCCACTAAACATATCCTCCTGAAAAAGCCGTTCGGCAACCAATTTGGCCTTGTCCTGATCCATAATGCCACTCCACAGGCAATGTCCGGGATTGGAAGAGATGATCCGACAGAGTTCCTTTTTTCTATCCAGGGCGATACCAAAAAAGTTTTCCTCTTCCATCCAGAAGTCTCTATGAAATTTCTGTTTCAAAGATTCAGCCTCCTGCCGAAGTTTCTGAGCCAGATCAGTTTCTGAAAAGAGTTCTGCTAAACGGGCCATGCCCATTTTAGCCGCATACACATACCCCTGGACCTCTACCAGGGCCGTAGGGGCTTCCGCCAACCTCCCGTCTTTGTGAAAGATGGAATCCCAGGAGTCTTTCCATCCTTGATTGACCAAACCTTTGGGAGATTCTTTGTAATATTCTACGTATCTATCTCCATCCAGATCTCCATATTGATCTATCCAGGCCAGGGTTTTCAGCGCTTTTGGCCACCATTTTCTGGCTTTAGAGAGATTTCCTGTCCAGGAAACGTATTGATAGAGTAGCATTAAAAACAGAGGGGAGGCATCGACACTTCCATAGTAAGGGATAAAGGGGATTTCCTTCAAATTGGCCATTTCTCCTTTTCTGAACTCGTGGAGAATTTTTCCAGGCTGTTCATCTTTGAAAGCATCGAAAGTTTTTCCCTGATAGTGAGCCAGAAAATTTAAAGTTCCTTCCGCCAGCTTCGGTCGAAAGGGGAGGAGTTCCATAGCCGTAATGCAGCTATCCCGACCAAAGGGGGCTACGTACCAGGGAATTCCCGCATAGGGGACCCATCCCCAGTCTGTCTGGGTACTGAGCAAATAAATATCTCGCAGGGAGCGATTAATCCATTTATTGAACAGCTCGCTGCTGGAAGAAATCGAGCAACCGGCATTTACCCATTGATTGAAACTTCTCTGGAAGGTTTTTCTTAAAGAGGCCAGAGAAAGGACGGGAGGACTTTTAACTCCTTCTATTTTAGCCTGGATGGTCAGGAAAATTTTCTTTTCTTCTCGCGAGTTTAATTCGATCCAATACCGAACCTCGGTTCCTTGAATTTGATCAGGTTTTGGATCGAAAACGATGGAAGTTGTTCGCTTTTGACGATCCAGTCCCTGATATTTCAAAAGGAGTTGATGATCTTGCCATTGGGGAGGGAAAAGCTGACCCCTGGCTGGCCGCTTCATTCCGCGTACTTCAAAGATGTCTGCAAAATCAGCTCCCAAAGACATCTCCAGTGAAATACGAATCGGATGAATATGAAAATTTTTGAGGGTCAATTCTATAAAAAGAAGGTTATGCCATAGCGAGACCCTTCGATTTAAGGTAATACAATTTCTGGGAATAATCAACACCCCATCCTGGAAGATATCTCCATTGGTCAAATCCACCAAAATATCGAAATCGTCATCACTGGTGGAGGATTCAAGCAAGATGGGATATTCGCCGGAGATACGGACGTCTAATTCATCTAAAAAGCGGGTTCCTTCCACATAAAAACCCATCTCTCCGTGAATGCGTCCGGGAATATCAGTCCTCCGATCACAAACCAAAAAGGTTTCCCCCTTTTTTAGAACCAGCTTTTCAAGGTTAGCGGCAATGGCAGAAGCCTGAATATAATATTCATCGCCGACCTGGATCCTTTCTGCGGCTTTAACCAATTTCTCTTTTGGATTCTGTACCTGATCTTGAGCCAGAGTGGGTAGTAGGGAATGTACTTTATCCTCCATGAGCCTTATGATTAAATCCTGTGGGTAGGGGTAGCCTCATATACAGGAAGCTAAAGGTTGATAAACCTTGTGAGCAACTGCATAGAACTACTCCTACTCTGTTGTTTCAAGAATTGAAAATCGATTCTCATTTTTAATTTTTTTCAAGTTCTATGCCGGAATTTACAAGGAGGAAAAACAAAAGAAAAAGGCGAAAAATCCCATCCTACGCTTTCTGTCCATGAGAAGGGTAGGATGGGGATCTTTCGCCCTCTAATTTTATTTATTGGTTTAGTTAAAGGCCGGAATTCCCGTAATTTTCTGTCCCAGGATAAGCTTGTGCATATTTTCGGTTCCTTCGTAAGTTTTCACGCTTTCCAGGTTATTCATGTGGCGGATGGCACCGTATTCCAGGCTGATTCCGTTGGCTCCCAGGATATCCCGAGCTTCTCGAGCAATTTCCAGGGCCATGTGGACATTATTCAGTTTGGCCATGGAGACCTGGGTATAATCCATCTCTCCTTTATCTTTGAGACGTCCCAATTGGAGACACAGCAACTGGGCCTTGGTAATCTCGGTCAACATAAAAACAAGTTTTTCCTGGATGAGTTGAAAGGAAGCAATGGGTTTATCGAATTGAATTCGGGTTTTTGCGTAATTAAGGGCCTCCTCGTAACAGGCCATGGCAGATCCAACGGCACCCCACGCGATTCCATAGCGGGCCTGGGTAAGGCAAGAAAGAGCAGATTTAAGTCCTTCGGTTTTGGGGAGGAGATTTTCCTCGGGAATACGACAATCTTCCAAAATGAGCTCAGAGGTAATAGAAGCCCGAAGGGAGAGCTTTTTTTTCATTTCCAGAACGGTAAGTCCTGGCGTTCCTTTCTCCACCAGAAAGCCTCGGATTTGTCCGTTTAGCTTGGCCCATATAATGGCTACATCGGCAATACTCCCATTGGTAATCCACCGTTTGGTTCCATTCAAAATGTAAAACTTGCCGTCTTTTACAGCTCTGGCCTGCATACCTGCCGGATTGGACCCATAATCTGGCTCTGTCAATCCGAAGCACCCAAACTTCTCGCCCCGGGCCATACTGGGAAGCCACTTTTCTTTTTGTTCCTCGGAACCATAGGTATAAATCGCGTACATGACCAGGGCACTTTGTACAGAAACAAAGCTTCTCAATCCACTGTCCCCCCGTTCGAGCTCTTGCATAATAAGCCCATAGGCTACATTATTAAGTCCGGCACACTCATATCCCTGGAGATTGGCGCCAAATACCCCTAATTTGGCAAGGTCTGGAATCAAATCCATGGGAAAAGTTCCCTTTTCAAAATGGTCCCCGATAATCGGAATTACCCGCTCATCAACAAATTTTCGAATGGTATCCCGAATGAGAATTTCCTCTTCGGACAGGAGAGACTCGGTGTTAAAGAAATCTATTTTCATTTTTTATTACAAAGACGCGTGGGCGCGGAGGAGTGTGGAGGTGTGGGGGTGTGGAAGTATGGAAGTAGGGGAGTAGGGGAGTAGGGAAGTAGGGAAGTTCTATCTTCTACCCTCACACCCCCATACTCCCACACCCCCACACCTCCACACTCCTCCGCGTCTCGAATTAGGGTCCTTCATCTTTTACTTCCTTAAGGCCTCGTTTCATGACCACTTTATTCACGGCATTCAAGTAAGCTTTAGCACTGGCTTCAATGACGTCGGTACTGGACCCTTTACCACTTACCAGTTGCCCATCGAAATCCACAACTACCAGGGCTTCTCCAATAGCATCTTTACCTTTGGTGACAGCACGGATGGAATATTCTTTCAGTCGGCCTGGGATTCCGGTGATGGTATCGATGGCGCGATAAGCTGCTTCGACAGGCCCGTCCCCACATCCGGACTGTTGGACCACCTGATCTCCCCTTCGAATCTTAACCGTTGCCGTAGGTACGATACCGGTTCCGCCGATAATTCCCAAATATTCCAGTGTGTAAGCTTCCGGCATTGAAAGGGAGAGTTCTCCTGCGATAACCTGAAGATCTTCATCGTAGATTTCTTTCTTTTTATCGGCCAGGTCTTTAAATCGCTTAAAGGCTTCATTCAGTTGTTCTTCGGATAATTTATAACCCAATTCTTCCAGTCTATTTCGAAAGGCATGGCGACCGGAGTGTTTACCCAAAACCAGTTCATTACTGGGTCTTCCAATAGACTCCGGGGTCATAATTTCATAGGTTAGTTTTTCCTTCAAAACCCCATCTTGATGGATACCAGCTTCATGGGCAAAGGCATTTTCTCCTACAATAGCTTTATTTCTTTGTACAATGAGTCCGGTAAGTTGGGTCAATAAGCGGCTCGTTCGGTAAATTTCCTCTGTTTTGATATCGGTATGGACAAAATTGAAAAGATCCTTTCGGGTTTTGATGGCCATCACAATCTCTTCCAAGGAAGCATTTCCGGCACGTTCCCCGATTCCGTTAATGGTACACTCCACCTGTCGCGCTCCGTTTTTAATTGCAGCCAGGGAATTGGCTACGGCCAATCCTAAATCATTGTGGCAGTGTACACTCAGGATGGCTTTATCGATATTGGGGACCCGGTTTCGAATTTGAGCGATGAGATCCCCAAATTCCCATGGAATGGTATATCCCACGGTGTCGGGAATGTTAATGGTTGTAGCACCAGCTTTGATCACCTCTTCGATCACTTTACACAGGAAATCCAGTTTAGTACGGCCTGCATCTTCCGGTGAGAATTCTACGTCGTCGGTATAATTTCGAGCCCTTTTAACGGCGTTGATGGCGTCTTCCAGAACTTCCTCACGAGTTTTTCTCAGCTTGTATTTGACATGGATATCCGAAGTAGCAATAAAGGTATGGATTCGAAAACGCTCGGCATATTTTAAAGCTTCCCAAGCCCGGTCGATATCCTGTTTGGTAGTTCTAGCCAGTGCGGCAATAATAGGGCCTTTAATTTCTTGAGCGATCTCTTTGACCGCCAGAAAATCCCCTTCGGAGGCAATGGGAAAGCCTGCTTCGATAACATCTACATTCAGCCTGGCCAGTTGCCTCGCCATTTGCATCTTTTCTTCGATATTCATACTTGCCCCAGGAGACTGTTCTCCATCACGCAAGGTAGTATCAAATATAATGACTTTTTCGCTCATGGTATCACCTCCTAAAAATTAGCGATTTTATACACCTACGCACCCTGAACTCCAGATCATTGCTCATTTTTTATGGTTAAAGGTTGATCCTCGGTATAAGATTTAACTTCACTCCCCTGTACGGTTCCTTCAAGCTTTCTCAGCTTTTTTCGTCTGGATAAAAGAAACTCTACAGGACCCGATAAGGTGAAGATCGAGAACAGGACAAAAATCATAATTTCCGGATGTGCTGCAATGACAATCAGTACCAATGTAGCCATAACCAGAATGTGATAAGGATTTTTATTTCGATAATTGACCTTTTTGAAGCTCCGATATTTGATTCCACTGACCATTAAAAGCGCCAGTACATAGGTCAGAATAGCCATCAGAATGGTATGATTGGGTAATTTACCTGTGACCTGTTCCTGGAGTATAATCGACGAGGCTAAGGTACCGGCTGCCATAGGAATGGGTAATCCTATAAACCGATCCATACTCACTTTATCCACCAAAACGTTAAATCTGGCCAGTCTCAGAGCTCCACAGACTACAAAGAGAAATGCCGCCAACCATCCTACCTTCCCATAGGGTTTAAGGGCCCACAGATAGACCAGCAAACCCGGAGCCACTCCAAAGGAAATAAGGTCTGCCAGGGAATCAAATTCAACACCGAATTTACTTGAGGATTTAGTAACTCGGGCTATTTTACCGTCCAGAATATCGAATAATCCTGCGATCAAGATAAAAATCGCTGCGATTGTATACCTTCCATTGATTGCGGAAATAATGGAATAGAATCCGCAGAAAGCATTCCCCAGGGTAAAAAAATTAGGTATAAGGTAGATTGTTTTCATAATTTTACCACCGACCTATAATAGAGGTTCCAGCCTTGACTTTATCTCCAACTTTTATTTGAAGTTGAACCGTGGTCGGAAGAAATAAATCAACTCTGGAGCTGAATTTAATGAGGCCGATCCGCTGCCCGGTTGTCACTTTGTCTCCTTGTCGAAGCCAGCAAACGATTCGACGGGCCAGCAGTCCTGCAATTTGTTTGACCATAACCCGAGCCGGTCCATGGGGCGTCTCTGCAGTCAGGATGATGCTGGTCTGTTCGTTGAGCTCAGAGGCTTTATCCCGAAAAGCCGGTAGAAATCGGCCGGGAATATAAGTGATGGATTCAACGACGCCGGTAATGGGGGATCGATTCACATGGACATCCAGGGGAGACATAAAGATACTTACCTGCTGATAGCGGCCTTTCAATTCCCGGCGGTCGGCCTCTACGACCTGAACGATTTTTCCATCGGCCGGTGAGACAATGACCCCCGGGGTTTCTGGCGGTTTTCTTTCGGGATCTCTAAAAAAATTGATCATTAAAAGAGTTACGGCCAGAGATAGCCAGCTCAAGAGACTCCCGCGCCATCCCGGTACCAGGAAAAGGATCAACGTTAAGATCAACGGGATGGTTATGAAGATGTAACCTTCTTTCGCTATCGGCATGCCTGGGAGAGGGGATGAGGTGGCAGGAAGTCTGCCCTTCGGGTTACCTCACCCCGGAGATTAAAACTCAATTTCCTTTGCATCGATCCAGCTCATCATCCTCCTCAGGTTTCGCCCAACCTGTTCGATGAGATGGTTGGCCTCTCGTTTCAGGGTCGCATTATAGACCGGTCGACCGGCTTCATTTTCCAAGATCCATTCTTTAGCAAATTGACCGGTTTGAATTTCATCCAGAATTTTCTTCATTTCTTTTCGGGTTGCTTCACCGATCACTCTTTTGCCTCGGGTAAGATCTCCATATTTGGCCGTATCACTTACCGAGTAACGCATGTAATTAATACCCCCTTGATAAAACAGGTCCACGATGAGTTTCAGTTCATGCATACACTCAAAATAAGCTATTTCGGGTTGATAGCCTGCCTCTACAAGGGTCTCAAATCCGGCTCGAACCAGCTCTGTCACTCCGCCACACAGAACGGTCTGTTCGCCAAAGAGGTCCGTTTCGGTTTCCTCTTTAAAGGTTGTTTCCAAAACCCCGGCCCGGGTAGAACCAATTCCCTTTGCATAGGCCAATCCGATACTTTTGGCATTTCCCGTATAATCCTGGTGAATTGCAATGAGGGAAGGGACTCCCCCTCCTTCCACGTATACCCGACGCATGATATGACCGGGGCTTTTAGGGGCTATAAGAACGACATCTACGTGTTTGGGAGGGACTATCTGACCGAAATGAATATTGAATCCATGGGAGAAAAACAGGGCGTTCCCTTCCTCCAGATTGGGTTTTATTTCGGTTTCAAAGAGTTGTTTCTGAATGCTATCTGGAGCCAGAATCTGGATAACATCTGCCTGGGCAGAGGCCTCCGGGACAGTGGTAACTTTTAATCCATCTCGTTCAGCCTGGGCCCAGCTTTTACTATCCTTTTTAAGGCCCACAACGACATTCAACCCGCTATCCCGCAGGTTTTGGGCTTGGGCATGTCCCTGGCTTCCATAGCCGATAATGGCGATTGTTTTATTTTTAAGGACATTTAAATCTGCATCTTTATCATAATAAATGGTTGCCGGCATAGCTTTCTACCTAAAACGTAAAACGCAAAACGTAAAAATACAAGGCATTCCTTTTTTACCTTTTACGTTTTACCTGATGGTTTGTGCTCTTATTCTTTCTCCAGAGAGTCCTCCGGTTTTCTTTTGCTCGGGAAGGTCAGGGCGACGATCCCCGTTCGGGCCATTTCTTCGATTCCATACTGGGCTAAGAGCCGCGTAATGGAATCAATTTGGCGTTGATTACCGGTCACTTCAATCATAATACTGGTTTCAGACATATCGGCGACCCGGGCATTAAAAACACCGGCTATTTGAATGATTTCTGCTCGGGATTGGTTGCTTGGGGTCTTGACGACAAATACGGCCAGTTCTCGCGTGATAGATTCATCGTATTTTAAATCCTTGATAGAGAGAACATCCACTAACTTCTGGCATTGTTTGATAATCTGTTGTACGACCCGCTCATCACCGCCTACGGCAATGGTCATTCTGGATAATTCCGGATTTTCGGTTACACCCACAGAGATACTTTCAATGTTATAACCTCGACGGGTGAAGAGTCCGGCCACATGGGAAAGGACTCCGGGATGATTTCGGACCAGCAAGGATAAAGTATGTAGCATTTCCAAAATAAAGGCGAAGGGTGAAAAGCAAAAAGTCAAAAAAGTAAAAGGCGAAAGGTGAAAGGTAAAAGGAAAAACTTCCTTTACCTTTTGCCCTTCGCTCTTTCGCCTTTCGCCTTGCCCCCTTTGCCTGGTTAGCCGATCATTTGTTTTAAAGTTCCGCCGGCAGGAATCATGGGATAAACATTATCTTCTTGAGGAATGCGAAAATCCATAACCACCGTATTATCTGTTTCAAGGGCTTTTTCAATGGCCGGTCGGACTTCTGCTTTTTTGGTGATAAGTATGCCCACGGCCCCATAACCTTCTGCAATCTTCACAAAATCCGGACTTCCAAGGAATGTATGGGAGTAGCGTCCTTTGAAGAAAAGCTGCTGCCATTGACGAACCATTCCCAGATATCCGTTATTTAAGATTGCGATTTTGATGGGCAGATGATACTGTACAGCGGTAGCCAGTTCTTGAATGGTCATTTGGAAACTTCCATCCCCATCTATGGTAAAGACCGTTCTATGGGGATAGGCAACCTGAGCCCCAATAGCAGCCGGAAAACCAAAACCCATAGTCCCTAATCCACTGGAGGAGACCCAGGATCTGGGTGCTTGAAATCGGTAGTACTGGGCCGCCCACATTTGATGTTGCCCGACCCCAACGGTAATAATCGCTTCCCCTTTGGTGGCTTCGTAAATTTGTTCCACTACATACTGGGGTATGACGCGATCCTCTGAATTCTCATAGGTTAAAGGATATTGGGTTTTCCATTCCTGAATCTGTTTATGCCATTTGTCATAGGTTTTGAGTTTAGCCTTATCTAACTTTTTAAGGAACACCTGTAGGACTTTTTTAACATCTCCCCGGATAGGAATATGGGCATAGACAATTTTATTAATTTCAGCGGCATCTATATCCACATGGACGATTTTAGCATTCCGTGCAAATTCAGAGACCTTTCCGGTGACCCGATCATCAAAACGAGCTCCAAGGGCTAAGATAAGATCGGCCTCTCCCATGGCATAGTTGGCGTATTTGGTTCCGTGCATTCCCAGCATCCCCAGGGACAACTCATCGGTTCCGGGAAAACTCCCGAGTCCCATAAGGGTCGTAGTAACCGGAATACGGGTTCTTTTAGCGAACTCATAAAGTTCCTGGTGAGCCCCGGATATGATCACACCACCGCCCACATAGATAACGGGTCGCTCGGCTTCTTCAATGGCCTGGATGGCTTTGTCTACTTGCGCTTCATTAATTTCTTGAAAATATTGATTATAACAAGGTAAGGAAACGGGTTTAGGCTTTACATATTCTGTTACGGCATTTTGAATATCCTTGGGTAGATCTATTAAGACCGGTCCAGGGCGTCCTGTTCTGGCAATATAAAAAGCCTCCGCGACAATTTGAGCTAATTTATTAACGTCCCGAACTAAATAATTATATTTGGTTGCCGGAATACTAATCCCATAAATATCGGCCTCTTGGAAGCCATCGGTTCCAATGAGGTGGGTTGGAACCTGACCTGTGATAGCCACAATGGGTGTGGAGTCCATCAGGGCATCGACTAAACCGGTCACCAGATTTGTGGCACCGGGTCCGGAAGTCGCCATGCACACCCCAACTTTTCCGGTAGTCCTTGCATAGCCTTCCGCAGCGTGAATCGCTCCCTGTTCGTGGCGGGTCAGGATATGGGCGATTCCAGAGTCAAATAGCACATCATACACGGGCATGATGGCTCCCCCTGGAATACCAAAAATCACTTCCACACCCTCCGCTTTTAAGGATTCTATTAAGATTTGTGCACCTGTTAATTTCATTCCTATGCCTCCAACCTTATAACTCTTTCCCCTTATGGACCCAGCTAGGAGTGGTTCTCTACCCAATAACCTTAAAACCCCGGGGCTATAAAACAACAGGAAGTATTTCCTGGGCTTCCCGAAGGGAATAACCGCTTCTTCCCGGGAAAATAAAGATAAACCCTCAAATTACCCCCTACCCTACCCAATCAGGGAATAGAGCCAAAGGTTTCCGTTACAGCCGTTTAGTTATCTTTCCTATAGGAGTTGTTACTCTAAGTCGCTCCCTTCTTCTGATAAGCCCGAAGCATCTCAGTCATGTGATCCTTTAATCTCAGCTTTTCTTTCTTCATTTTCTTCACTTCCATTTCCTCTTCCGGAGTCAAATAGCGCTTTTCTTCTAACTGCTGGAGTTTGAGGTCTAACTCTCGATGGCTTTTCTTAAGCCGTGCATACTCCTCATTCTCCCTTTCTAAACGCTTTTGGAGCTCCTCCATGGATTCTTCTGACATAATAGCCTCCTTCCTTCTAAGCTTGGTAACCCGAGTGGCTTACCAAAAAGGAAGCACCCCCACCAGGGGTCCCCCTACCAGATAAAACCAACTGGAATTTACCCTGCTTCTTAGGGGATGAAATGGATTTAAAACCCGAGATGCTTCCCCTCTACAGGCTAAATAAGACAGAGTGGTAATCTTCTATCTATAATAACTATATCTCTTTTTGTCAAGTTTTAAAGATGAAATGTTGCTACCTTCTGTACTCTCAAAGTGTTATAAAATTTCTAAAATTTTTCTTGACAGAAGATCCTTTTATGATTTTTATATTATTATTGATATTGATTATCAATATCAATTTTTTTGAAAACAGAAGTTAGGTTTAATATCGCCCTTACACCACTCACGAAAAGAGTTTTTAAACAGGAAAGATGGTAAAATGAAGTCTAAGGGTCACAAAGGTATTTCGATAAAATTCCCTGGCGAAACCGAGGGATGAAGAGAAAATCTGTATGGTAGGTTCCAGATAAAGGGGTAATTACCGTATTAAGTCCTTTCTCTGCTAGGCTACGACACCTCCTCGACCTCTCCAAGTAGCCTGGGAGAACGGTGGGTGGAACATCTTAACCGTTGCCATTAAGATGTTCCCCCATCGGATTTTAGATCTATCCCGAAATGGTTGATTACAGACTCAACATGAGATTTTTCTTTATATTCTTTATTTTCTTTATTTCGCTGGCCGTTGCAGGTACTACCCTTGTCCAAACCCTGCTGGCAGGTGCCGATGATGAATCTATCATAATTCGTGATAGGTCTCGTATCGTAACCATTGGCGGTTCAATTACGGAGATCGTATATGCCCTGGGTCAGGGTTCTAACCTTGTTGGGGTGGATACCTCAAGTATCTACCCAGAGAGCACGACCCATTTACCCAAAGTAGGTTATCAGAGAGCGCTATCGGCCGAGGGTATTCTCTCCCTCAGGCCAAGCCTGATTTTAGCAACCCCCGAGGCAGGCCCCCTTACCGTGATCGCGCAATTGAAAGCTTCCGGTATTCCGGTTCTTGTCTTACCTGTAGAGTATTCTGTTGAGGGTGCAAGAAACAAGATTCGGTATGTTGCTAAAGTGTTGGGAGTGGAAGCAAAAGGAGAAGAGTTAATAAGGTCGATAGATCAAGATCTCAGGGTTGTAGAGCAGCAGGCGGCTTTGATTCGTTCGAAACCTCCAAAGGTTTTATTTATATACGCTCGAGGGCAGGGTACTCTACTCGTATCGGGTAGAGGTACGGCAGCCGATGGAATGATTAAACTGGCACGGGGCATCAATGCCATAACCGACTATGAGGGCTTTAAACCTTTGACCGCAGAAGCGGCCATAGTGGCTGCACCCGATGTACTTTTGCTACCTTCACGGGGCCTTGAGAGTATCGGCGGGGTCGATGGTCTCTTCCGACTTCCTGGATTATCTTTGACACCTGCCGGGAAGAACCGTCGGTTTATCGCCATGGATGATCTATATCTCTTGGGATTTGGTCCACGGGTTGGTCGGGCTATTCAGGAGTTAATGGTTTTGTTATATCCTGAGCTTGGAGAAGGACAACGGCAATGAGTACTCCGACTTACCTTCTCACCATCAAATCTCTGCCTCGTAGACGACGATCTGTTTCTGTATTAATGATACTGCTAATGCTCCTGATAGGGATTGTCCTGGCATCAGTCGGGATAGGGGCTGTTCGTATTTCGTCGGGTCAAATCTTGGCCATCCTTGTTAAGCAGGTAGGTATTGCCTTGCCTCAGGCCTTTGAGGAGCAACAAGAAGTTGTTCTTGTTACCATTCGTCTACCCCGGGTGGTGCTGGGTATTCTGGTAGGGACCGGTCTGGCAGTATCCGGGGTTGCCATGCAAGCTTTATTCCGTAATCCCCTTGCCGATCCAGGTTTAATAGGAGTTTCCAGCGGCGCTGCCCTGGCGGCAGTTTCTGTAATTGTGCTCGGAACAAGGTTATTTGGAGGATTATTCCAGCTTTTAGGATTTTTTACCCTTCCGGTTATGGCCTTTGTAGGTGGGTTAGGGGCTACCCTTGCGGTGTATAAGCTTTCACATTTTGAAGGAAGAATCCAGGTGACTACGATGCTTCTAGCAGGTATTGCCATCAACGCGCTGGCCGGTGCCGGTATTGGGCTGTTAACCTCTATAGCTACTGATGTACAACTCCGTAGCCTTACTTTCTGGAACTTAGGGAGTTTAGGTGGTGCGACCTGGGCAACAGTAAGCGTAGGGGCACCGTTTATTTTAGCCGCAATCATTTTCATCTTACGACTCTCCCAACCCTTTAATGTCCTTCTTTTAGGTGAAGCAGAGGCCGAACACCTGGGTATTCCGGTTGAGTCCCTCAAACGACAGGTAATGATTCTCGTAGCTATGATGGTTGGAGCCGCCGTCTCCATGACCGGCATGATCGGTTTCGTGGGGCTTATAGTTCCACACCTGTTACGGTTAATGATCGGACCAGATCACCGCTATTTACTTCCGGGATCGGTCCTGCTGGGTCCATGTTTGCTCCTGGGAGCCGATTTGATCGCTCGGGTTCTGGTAGCACCGGCCGAGTTACCTTTAGGAGTCGTGACTGCCTTTCTTGGTGCTCCTTTTTTTCTCTGGTTGCTTTTGCAGGACCGTCGTCGAGAGAAGTTTTTATGATCGAAGCTCATCAGATCTCTGTGAAAATTGGGACTCAATTTCTCCTTCAGGAGGTCTCTCTTAAAATCTCTCCGGGTGAAGTAGTGGCTGTGATTGGGCCAAACGGAGCAGGCAAGTCTACCTTGCTCAGGGTACTAAGTGGGGAATTGGTTCCATCCGATGGGGAAGTTTGGATGGCAGGCCAGCCTCTCCCAACATGGTCACTTCTCGAACGGGCCCGCAGGCGTGCGGTGTTACCTCAAGATTCAACTCTTGCCTTTCCTTTTACCGCCTTAGAGGTTGTTCTCATGGGTCGCACCCCACATTGTAAAGGCCTAGAACGGACCTGCGATTATGAAATAGCCCGCACCGCTCTGATAGCCGTGGGAGCCTTGCATTTGGAAACACGTCTCTATCCTACCCTCTCAGGAGGGGAGCGCCAGCGTGTACAACTGGCCCGTGTTCTGGCCCAAATAGGGGATACCTTCTCCATTCACCCCTGCTACCTGTTACTCGATGAGCCTATTGCCAGGTTAGACTTGATTCATCAGCACAGCACCCTCCAAATCGTGCGGGATTTTGCACGGGCCGGGGTAGGAATCCTGCTAATTCTACACGACCTGAATCTGGCGGCACAATATGCCGACCGCATTGTGCTTCTCAAGTCAGGACGACTTATAGCGGAAGGATCCCCCTGGGATGTCCTCACCCCGGAGATAATCCGGAGTGCCTTTGCCATGTCCGTTGTCGTAATACCTCATCCCTATCTGGGGTGTCCGCTGGTCGTCCCTTTACCGGGGCCGGATCTGGTACCTAATTCGGTAGATTGGATAGGACGGTGCAAAGAGAAAAAGTAAGGGATCCTCCCTAAAAATTTTTCCTTAATAGATCTTAAAAAATTTCCTAAAATTTCCTAAAAAGAATAATGGTTTTAAAAATTAACTATACCCAAATAAAAAATGAAACCCTAGAAAGGAGCTAGCCATGATTGCAGTTGCCAATCGTATTTTTGTAGCCCAAGCGTATGCCAAAACCTTTGAGGAACATTTCCGTACCCGAGCTGGTTTGGTGGATGGTATGCCGGGTTTTATTTCCAATCAGGTATTGCGGCCCACCCATCCGGGGGATCCTTATATTGTGCTTACCTTCTGGGAGTCCTATGCCCACTTTGAGTCCTGGACAAAATCTGATGCTTTTATTAAAGGACATACCCGCTCCGGAACCTTACCAAAGGAGGCTTTTATCGCACCCAACAAACTGGAAGTTCATGAAGTTATCCTCACCACCCTTTCAACTCCAAAGCCAGAGGCCCATTGATGGGGCTTATACCCTTTCTATGTTGAAACATCGCATACCCCTGCCTCACCCCTCTGTCCCTCCCCCATTTTCCAGGGAAGGGAGCTTCGCTTCAAAGTTCCTTCCCCTGCAAAGCAGGGGAAGGTCCGGAAGGGAGCGCCTCCCGGATCTCACTCTTATCCTGGCATCTAAGCCCCTCTCCTGAAGCTTTAGGAGAGGGGAGTTTCCTGTTTAAGGGTTACAGTAATCAATTCTTTTAGAATATCCCCTCAACCTGGATCGGTTATTTTATTGTTCCCAACTATTTGGTAACCAGCCAGGCACGACTCCAAATCCGATAGACTTCGTGATACAGGTTTTCTACCATAAATCCAAATGCCAGCTCCTCCTTCGCCCAATCACCGTCTCCACCCATCACCCCATATAGATTCGGACTTCCCATATCGGTTCCCCACATCTGCTGCTGGTTCTGGATAAATTTCCACACGAGTTCCCCAACACTCAGATTCTGTTCAGGAAATGATTCATATTCTTCGTCGGTTAAGGCATTAAACATAAACCTTAACGCAAATCGGCTGACGATTCTAAGCTGGACCAGGTATCTCTCTTCAACCGGTTCCTGAGCCTTTTCAATAAAAGCGGCATAATCTTTCAAACGTGTATCTACTTCCATCAGCCTTAGCAAGGCTTTAATATCCGATTCATCTGGTGTGCCGTCAAAATAAATGATCCCTCCAGAAGGTTCATTGGTTGGAACATTATGAAAAGGATGGTTTAAGCCAGGGTGGTAGCCATAATATTTTGAAGGAGGGTCCGAAAGGACTTTTATAGGATCGTCCCACGGGCGGATCAGAAGTGGGCCTTCAATTCCAATGCCCATAGGAGCAAATAGGCTTAGGTCTCCGGGTTGTATCTCTAACTCCTTACCTGGCCAGACTCGAGGCGAAATCCTAACCAAATCTTTAAATTGCTCAATCTTCTTATCCATCTACGTTCTCCATAGGAGCTAGGAGGATGATACAACTGTCCACCCCCTAATCCCTATACCTGGTTGAATTATTTTATTAGAAGAGTCTTGGGTATAACTCTGGTTTATTATTCTCTATAAGTATAAACATAACAGCGAAGAGTTATTAACAGTCTAATCAAAATTTAGGACATGGCTTTGGTTAACCAGGACTTGGGAAGAGGGGTGTGTAAACTGGGATTTACGAAATGAACCCGTCTTCTTGCTCATTTCACATTTATTCTATCAGTAACTTCAAACGAGACGTTTAATCTACTCCAACGGCGGATTTATTCGTTTTCAGAGGTCTCCTTTAATAATGCTATGGCCCTTTCCTTACGCCCATAGAAAATAGGAAATAGATAGGATCGTGTACCTAACCGGGTCCCCACGGTCCCATCAAAAACCGGACCCGCATATCCCAATATGTTAATGGCATAGGGATCGACCAACCGCTTGAGTTCGCTCCAGAAAAATGTTCCTACTTCAGGTTTTACGTAGAGATCCTGAAGATCAACTAATATATAGCATTTGGCGTTGAGAGATCGGCAGAATCCTTTCATCTTGCTTATAAAAGACTCTATGTCCTGATGGGTTCCCAATAAACAGTGATGAAAGGAAATAATCAACATATTCTCTGCCCGATTATAGTTAAAGTGAAAGGGCAGTGAGGAAGGATCCCATAAGTTTTCACCGGTCATAGCCTTTATCTCTCTCAGATTTTTTGGTTCTTTCGGAGCTCAATTTTTGAGCAAGGGTTTTAACGCCGTGTTCAAATAAAACTTTAATTCGATGAAATTCTTCTACCTTGATGACAATACCCAGACCGAAGGTCGTATGAAAGATCAGATCTCCCGGTTCGAAGGTAACTTGAGGGTTATAGGTTATTGCACGGTCTTTGTGGTTAAACTCTCCGGCCAGAGTCGCGCTCCAGGCTTCTTTAGCCTGGGGATTATTCTGAGTAGGGTCATGGGAATTGGTTCCTGTGGATCTTTTTCTCCTTTTCTTGGGATTGACTTCGTTTGAAGTCTCCAACAGATCAGGATAAAATTTATGCTCCGTCTTACAGAGGGTACATTGAACTTTTTGATCCGAAGCCTGTCGGTTAAAAGACATTGAAATAAGGTGTTCAGACATAAACCGACATTTCGGGCAATAAGTTTCCACGAATTGGGTTTTATAAATCATGAAAGTTTCCTTCTTTTCTTTTTTTATTTATCCTACTTTTACGGGCTTCCTTTTCGAGGATACACCGGATGTACCAGGTTATATCCCTCACCGTTTTCATTCGACTCGCATCTCGTTCAGGGATTTCGATGCCAAACTCTTCTTCCAAACTGATAAAAAGACCTACGATGTCTAAATAGTCTGCTCCCAGGCTCTCAAAAGATGCATCCAGGTATATTTCATCGGCATCGAGACCCAGGCATTCGGCTATGACCGATTTAACCCGGCTTTCCGAAACCATTTTTATTTACCTCCTTCAGGATTTTCCGGTAATTCAATGAGAGTTGTTTTAATTCGTCGGGTCGTAGGAAGTACTCTTCATCGGTCCTGTTTCCATAAAGATCCTAATTACTTTTTTCATTCTCTTTTTTCATTCTCTTTAAAGCATTGAGAGCTCCTTCTCGGGTTTTATAAAAGTTGGAATCAAAGTGATGAAGCAGTCCTTCTTTCTCGATGATGAGGTAATCTAAGAGCGCCCCTCCAAATCGCACAACTCCTAAAGCATATCGGTCCATCACCCTTTTAATTTCTCTTCCCAGAAAGTTAAGGGTTTTATAATCGATTTCAGGACCAAAACAAGCTTTTCTGTAGTCAATCAGGAAGTAACATTTTTTTCCCAGGGATTCGCAGATCTTTTCCTTCGCTTCTATGAATTCTTTAACATCTTCCAAGGTTCGGAAAACGAATCCCTCAAAGGAAACGGTTAAAATATTCTCCATTTCGTCATAATTGAAATCGAACTTCATAAGATCGTCGGTTGAACAAGGGTTTAACAGCTCTTCAGGTGCGGTAATAAAATCCTGGCTTATCTTGCCATGGATCTGGAAAATCCAGATTTTTACCTCCCCGCTATACTTAAGCGCAACCTTTATGCCAGATTAAAATTTGAGATTAAATAAAAACATCTCCTCTGTATAAACCTTGAAAGTTAAAAGGGTTAAAGATCTTTTAAAAATTTTGGATGGAAGGAAAAAGGATTCGAATAAAGATAAGGAGGATAAAAACTGTGCTGAATCTGCACGGTAGGTTGAGAGATAAAGATAAGATCGTGCTATTTCGGCATTAAAAAGCAGGGGGAAAAGAAAAAATCTTATAAACCATGCATTTTTTGCATCCCTCCGGGAAGATGATAATTTTTAAATTTCTGATAAATACTTCCTAAGCCAATGTTAAGGATTTTAACTGTTTTAGTCGGTATTGAAATGTGGAGTAAAGTAGGGATAGCCCCCTGGGCATCAAGCTAAATTTCGTAAAGCCTTGTTAGAGGGTACTCCCACCCTGTTCTTCCTTTCAGGGGTATTTTCTTTGGACCTAACTCCTCCGACTCCCTTCCCTGTAGTTTCTTTTATTTTACTATCCTGTCACCTGAATGGTGTAAAAACTGCTTGTTTTTAATGAAAAACTCACCTAATAAATATCTATACCTTTGCAGTTTTAAATATTCAGCCAGAAAGGACCGCGAAGAATTATGGAAAGTAAGGAGGTATAGAAGCGTAGAAGATTCATAGCTTAACGAAAAAAATGCGAAAGCAAAGTAAATATAAGATTGGGTTCATTCCGTGTTTTAGCTGAGGGATCAGAGGTTGTGTTTAAACAGCTCAACTGGCAGGAAAATAAAAAATAACACCCATGATTCTGAAGGTTTAGACACCTATGTCTTTAGAGAAGGGACTTATTTTAGTAATTGATAGTCAGGAAGGAAATCTCGAAACAGTTAGCAGTTTGTTACAGCATGAAGGATACGAAGTGGTTTCTGCGAGAAACGGCAGGATTGCTTTAGATCTCCTCAAGCAGACCTTTTTTAACGTTGTTATTACGGCCTTAAAAATGCCCGGAGTAAGCGGAATGGAGATTTTGAAGTTCGTTAAAGAGCAAAGTCCGGAAACGGTCGTTATTCTGATGACAGGGTATGCTACCGTAGAGTCGGCCGTTGAAGCCATGAAAGAGGGGGCCTATGATTACCTGACCAAACCTGTAAACCTTTCCAAGCTGCGTGTATTGATTAGGCGGGCCATTGAACAACAGCAAATGGTTGTGGAAGTGGAGGAACTACGCCGGAAATTGGAGACCCGCACCAGCTTCCAGAATATCATAGGGACCTCCAAGGAGATTCAAAGGGTTTACGAAACGGTTTTACGAGTTGCCTCCATCAACAGTACAGTTTTAATCTATGGGGAAAGCGGAACCGGAAAAGAACTGGTAGCCCGGGCGATCCATCATAATAGTCCCCGGCGGGACAGGCCTTTGATTATCTTAAATTGTGCTGCATTGCCGGAAGGCGTCATTGAAAGCGAACTGTTCGGGCATGAAAAGGGGGCTTTCACGGGAGCTTTTTCTACTAAAAGGGGAATGTTTGAACTGGCTAACGGAGGGACCATATTTTTAGATGAAATCGGAGAGATGAATCTTTCCACCCAGTCCAGGCTCCTTCGGGTTTTGGAGGAAAAGGAGTTTATGCGGGTAGGTGGAACTAAAACCCTCAAAGTAGATGTGAATATCATCGCCGCCACAAATGTAGACCTGGAAAAGGCCGTAGCTGAAAAGACCTTCCGGAAGGACCTATACTACCGGTTAAAGGTGATGACGATTAAACTTCCCCCTTTACGGGAACGAAAAGAAGATATCCCCCTGTTGATTCGGGCGTTTATCGATGCTTTCAATCGTGAAAACCATACCAAAGTCCAGGGAGTCAGTCGGGAGGCATTAAGTAAGCTTCAGAATTATCCCTGGCCTGGCAATATCCGGGAACTGAAACACTGTATTGAGAGCATCATGGTTACCACCAATCGAAAAATCATTGAGGTAAACGATCTCCCCGCTCATATTATCCAGGTAGCCCATCAGGAGCCGGAAATACGGCTTAAAGCCGGTGTTTCCATGGCTGAAGTAGAGAAGGAAGCCATCCGGCAGACTTTGATCTATACCGGCGGTAATAAAACGAAGGCAGCTAAAGTGCTCAATATTGGTTTACGAACTCTCCATCAAAAGATCAAAGACTATAACCTTCGTTGATCCCTGAAAAGGGTCCAATAAAACAGGGGAAAGGTTGTATCCTGGGTAGAGTTGCCCCCATAGCAACTACATGCCACAAAATTTTTAGGCTGTGACAAATTTCGTCAGTGGACGATCTCCCTCATAAGCTTTAAAGAGATATTTTCCTCAGTAAAAAAATCCATGAAATCTCCATCTGCCCCAAGATCCTAGGGCATCTTTAAAAATTAAGAATTTTTTATGGAACCGATCCCCGGAAACTGGTCTAGATCTTGCTCTAATCAGAAGGGTATACGAGTACGATTCAAATTGGAAAAATTTTCCAGATCTGGAAAAGGAAATTACTCAAATGGCCACAGTACTTATTACAGGCGGTGCGGGCTTTATCGGCTCCTATGTAGCCCGGGAATTGATCCAAAAAGGAGAGCAGGTTGTCCTTTACGATGCTTTTATCCAGTACGTCTCTCCCTTAGAAAACAACTACTGTATCCATCTTAGGGAGCGCTTCAAAGGAATTCTGGATAAGGTGATCATCGTACGGGGGGATACCCGGAATAAAAACGAGCTGCGAAGGACTATTCTGAAGTACCAACCGGAACGTATTATCCATCTGGCGGCTTTACCCCTTGCAGATCTTGCGGATACGCACTCGGAAGAAGCCCTGGAAAGTATCCTTCATGGGACTGTAAATATTTTGGATATTCTTCGGGACGTGGGGTTTGTTAAAAGATTCGTATATACTTCTTCCAGTATGATCTACGGGGATTTTATGTTTCATCCTGCCGATGAAGAACATCCTAAAAATCCCAAGGATATCTATGGGGGAACGAAGCTGGCCGGTGAAATCCTGGTCCAATCTTACGGGCGTCGCTATGAAATCGAATACACGATTATCCGACCATCAGCAGTTTACGGTCCAACCGATGTCAATCGTCGGGTCAGTCAGATCTTTGTTGAAAATGCTCTGCGGGGTGAAAAGCTGGTGTTACATAACGGAGGTAAATCCAAATTGGATTTTACCTACGTCAAAGATGTCGCTCAAGGCTTCGTCCTGGCTACCTATCGACCGGAAGCTAAAAATGAAATTTTCAATATAACCCGAGGAGAAGGTAGATCTCTGCGAGAATACGCCGAAATCTTGCAAAGCCTGTTACCTGGCGTTGAAATCGTGGAACAACCTGCCAACGTTTTTCGCCCGGAACGCGGCGCCTTGGATATTTCCAAGGCAAGAAAACTTTTAGGCTACGAACCTCAGTACTCTTTGGAGGAAGGTCTCAAGGAGTATGTGGCGTATTTTAAGAAGCTAAAAAATCGAAAGCCAGAATCCAGGAATTCCAGGTTATTTCGAATCCTGAATTCTGAATCCTGAAAAGATGATTCCCCTTTCCCTCCCAAATTTGGATGAAAAAGAGCTGGAAAGTATAAAGGATGTCTTGTGCTCCGGTTGGCTGGCCCATGGAGAAAAAAATCTGGAGTTTGAGCGAAACTTTGCAAACTATCTGGGGGTTCGAGAAGCTGTTTCTTTAAATTCCTGTACATCGGCTTTGTTTCTGGCTTTGAAGGCGTTAAACATTCAGGGTGAGGTCATCCTGCCCAGCTTTACTTTCGTAGCAACGGCCAATGCCGTCGTTACGGCCGGTGCCACTCCTGTATTTGTGGATATTGATTATCATACCTGTAATATGGATCCTTTAAAAATTGAAGCATCCATAACCTCCCGAACCCAGGCTATTATCCCGGTCCACTACGCCGGACAGAGTTGTCAGATGGATGAGATCCTGGCCCTTGCAAGTCATTATCGCCTGGCCGTCATTGAAGATTCTGCCGAAACCCTGGGAGGGACTTTTAAAGGCAGAAAAACAGGTTCCTTTGGGATTGGATGTTTTTCCTTTTTTCCCACTAAAAATATAACCACCGGAGAAGGAGGTATGTTGACCACCGATGACCCCCAATTGGCTGCAAAAGTGAGGGCTATGGCCGGACATGGGATCGAGGAAACGACTTTGCAGCGGGAAAAAAAGGAAAAACCCTGGCTGCGGGCGGCGACTCTGGCCGGGTATAACTTCAGAATGAGCAATATCCTGGCTGCCCTGGGTGTGGAACAGTTGAAAAAGCTGGATTCCATGAATGCGGCAAGACGTAAACACGCCGAGTATTTGAATAAACATTTGAATCGGGAATTTTTAGATTTACCCGTCGAAGCTAAAGACTGTGTCCATGTTTATCAAATGTATACCGTTAAGGTTAAACATCTGGATCGTACCCGATTCGTTCTAAAATTGAGGGAGAAGGGAATCGGCGCTTCTGTTCATTTTGATCCCCCCGTTCACCGACAACCCTTTTATGCAAACTCCGGCTATGGTTCTAAAGATCTACCGGTTACAGAGAAAGTAGCCGCTTCCATCGTTACCCTTCCCCTCTATCCCCAATTGACCCAAGAACAATTAGACAGGATGATAATCGCTATCGAAGAGACGATTCGGGACCTCAGTAGGGACACGGCGGCGCTGTGTCCCTACTGAGGTTTGTTGCAACGGACAACAAACCCCAGACGATGGAAACTGTGATCTCGATCCGGGTCGATGTAGATACCTTGGTTGGACTTGGAAAGGGTCTTCCTGAGTTGGTTCGAATCTTTTCGGACTATGGAATACAGGCCAGTATTTTTGTGGTGATGGGTCCGGATACTATGGGCACTCATATCAAGCGCTTCTCACAGAAGGGCTATTTAAAACGGATTTTAAAGGTAAATCCCTTCAAGTTAATCCGACGTTATGGGATCAAAGCTTTTTTTTACGGAACCCTCTTAAAATCCCCCCCTATTGGAGAGGTCAATAAACCCCTTCTTCTAGACCTGGTCTCCCAGGGACACGAGGTGGGTATCCATGGATATAACCATGCTAAATGGGCGGACCATTATCAGGATTTGAGTTTAGAAGAGACCCGGGCAGAATTTACCAGGGCCTTTAACCTTTATCAAAATATTTTCAAAGTTCCGCCGCTAAGTTCCGCAGCCCCTAACTGGCGTTGTAATGAAAATCTTCTGAGAGTTGAAACCGAATTTCCACTCAAATACGCATCGGATACCCGGGGAGTATCTCCTTTCTGGCCGGTTGTTAAGAATCAGACTTTTCCTATACTGCAAATCCCCACCACCTTGCCCGCGACCCATGAGTGCCTTCAGTCTGGGAAAGCCGATAAATCCACGGTCATCTCCGTTATTATGGAAAGGCTGAAACCGGGTCTCAATGTCTGGACCATCCACGATTGGTTTGAAGGTCTCAGCGAACCCCAGATGGTAAAAGAGTTTATAGAGAAGAGTTTAGAAAAAGGATATCGATTTATGCGACTGGGGGAGGTTGCGGAGGAGGTGCTTAAAAAGAAGGATCAGATTCCCGAGAGTCCCATCGTCCTTAGAAAAATCGAGGGGGGAATCGGGACAGTGAGCTGTCAACATTCTTGACCAGAAGAGGGATTACAAAAATGAAGCGGGTCATCGTCTTTATTCCAGCCTATAACGAAGAGGATAAAATCGCCGAGGTTATCCAGAGAATTAAAACCTGTTACCAGGGGAGCGAGTGGAAGGGTTTTCAGATCGATATTCTGGTTGTAGACGATGGTTCAACCGATAAAACGGTGGATCGGGCCCGTGAGGCCGGAGTTCAGCTCATCGTCTCCCATCCCTACAACCTGGGGTTGGGAGCTGCTACCCGGACCGGGATGAAAACGGCGTATGAGTTGGGGGCCGATATTGCTTTAAAAATGGATGCCGACTTCCAGCACGATCCGGCAGATATCGAAAAGGTCATTCAGCCGATTTTAGATAACAAAGCCGATATTGTCTTTGGATCACGCTTTGCCGGGAAAATAACCTATCGGATGCCACTCCATCGGAAGTGGGGAAATCTGGTCTTTACCTGGTTGATGCGGAAGCTGACCAACTGGAAGATTACCGATGCTCAAACGGGATTAATGGTCTTCTCTCGAAAATATCTGGCAGATTTTAATATCGTCAGTGACTATAATGCTCCCCAACAGATTCTCATCGATGCCTATAGCAAGCATATGCGGTATACGGAAGTTCCCGTTGTCTTTCATCCACGGACCACCGGTAAATCCTTTGTGACTTACAAATATCCTTTCAAGGTTTTACCGGCCATTATCCGCTTGCTCGTTCTGGTAAATCCATTAAAGGTCTTTGTACCTGTCGGATTCTTCTTGATTCTAGGGGCTTTTCTGTTCTTTGCATTAGATTCTTATTTTTACTGGCAGGATCCAGAGTACAGAATCCATGATGCATCGATTATTACCATTTTCCTCTTCGGGGTTCAGATTATCTTGTTTGGACTCTTAGCCGATGCCATTAGCCATAAAAAATAGTACTAAACCATGCGCATTTTATACCTGGGTAACAATATCCGCGGGGTTGTCTGCTTGAAGGCCCTGGCAGAACATGGAGAGGAAATTATCGGGGTCGTGGTGCATCCGAATTTGAAGGAGGAAGACCCGGCGGAATCGGTTCTGGAAACTGCAAAGCATTATGGTTACCCTGTCTATCAACCGATTCAGGTCAATGAACCGGATTTTGTCCGAGAGGTCAGGAACCTGGCTCCAGATCTTATAATTCTGGCAGGTTATAATCAGATCCTCAAAAAGGATCTGATCGATATTCCCCGGTTGGGTTGTATTAATCTGCATGGAGGTAAACTCCCCGAATACCGGGGAGTCGCGCCTATAAACTGGCAGATTATTCGGGGCGAAACGACCGGCGGGATTGCTATCCTGTTTGTAGATGAAGGGATCGATACGGGTGATATTATTGCCCAGGTTCGATTTGATATTACGTTAGAGGATACCGCCAAGACGGTTCTGGATAAAACCCTTGAATTGTTTCCGCCTCTTCTCCTGGACGTCCTGGCAAAGTTCAAATCTGGAACCGTTCCGAGAATGAAACAAAATCGAGAAGAAGGTTGTTATTACACCCGAAGGTATCCACGGGATGGACAGATTTACTGGAGAGACATGACTGCCTGGGAGGTATACAATCTTATACGGGGCCTGGTAAAACCTTATCCCGGAGCTTTTACCTATCACCGGGGAGAAAAGCTCTTTATCTGGAAAGCTTCGTGGATGTCTGAAACCATTCGAGGTGTCCCGGGAAGGGTCTGCTTACGAAGAGAAAAAGGGGTGGTCGTTTTGGCCAGGGATCGTGGACTCCTCATCGAAGAGGTTCAACCGGAGAAAGGCCCTATCCTGGAAGCCAATGTCTATTTTAAAAACCTGGGAGAGGATTTGGTTTAGATTCATCCCCGGATAAGGAGAGTATCCCAACATGCATTTTTTCCATCATAGCAATCAGATCAAGCCGAAAGCCTTTCTGCAGGTAGAAAAGGGGAAAAGCTATGCCGTCCTCTCCAAAGAGCGAATTTTTCTCCTCTTGAAAAGAGGGGTGAGGCCGGTAGTTTGTATTTCCCTCCTCGGGTTTCTGTTTTCCAGAGTACCCCTTTCCGATTTCTTTGCCTTAATTGCTAAAGTGCCTTTTCAAAAGCTTTTCCTGGCCTTTCTCCTTTACCTGACAGGCCAAATCTTCTTTGTTCTTCGATGGGAGGTCCTTTTACACATCCTGAATCTCCGGGTAAGTCGTTTGAGATTGACGGCTTTACATTTTCTGGGTCTATTTTTTAGCTTCCTCCTCCCCACGTCGGTGGGAGGGGATCTGATAAGAGCTTTCTATCTTTCCAGGGATACCTGCAAAACAGGAATCTCCTTTCTGTCAGTTTTTACAGACAGATACATGGCCTTTCTTACGGTTCTCTTCACGGCTACCTTTACGGCATGGGTCAGTCAAATAACCCTTCAGGATCTGCTACTGTATCCCTGGCTGGTCGGTCTGTCGCTGATGGTCATCTTGATAAATATATTACTGGGTCGGGGTTATCCGGCATACGGGATATACCTTTTACCTTCTCCCTTTCGTCCTTTTCAGGATACCCTTGTAACCATGAATCACTCCTTGCAGCTCATTTTTAAACATAAGAAAGCCCTTTGCCTGACTTTACCTTTATCCCTGGCCTTTCTATTCCTGTCGGCCGAAGCCCATCAAATGCTGATTCAGGCCATGGGAAAATCCATAGAATTTAAATATCTTTTACTTTTCATTCCTTTGATTGCTCTGGCAGGTTCGATTCCTATCTCCATCGGGGGGATTGGCTTACGGGAGAGTGCCTATGTTTATCTTTTTTCGGGCATGGGTTTTACCGCAACCGAAAGTCTCGCCCTGGCGTCCTTCATTTTTATAATCTGGCTGGCCGTCAGTTTACCGGGATTGGGGGTTTATTTGTTCATGGGAACAAAGCCTGGGGTTAGAGCAGAACCCTTACCGGTCCAAGATCTGCGGGTTGAAGAACTGAAGCCCGAGGTTTTTCAACCCGGAAATTAAAAAGACCTTATGAAAGTTTTATTGATCAATCCACCACGATATAATGAATTAATCGGCAATAATCCCGAGATTATCGAAGAAGAACGCGGACATAATCCACCCCTGGGCTTACTCTATCTGGCCGGTTATCTTGAAAAGTTTTCGAACCATGAGGTAGCCGTTTTGGATGCCCAGGCTGAAGAGTTGACCTATGAGCAGTTGGAGCAATCCCTGGCCCAAAAGCAGGCCGACGTGGTCGGCATTGAGGCCATGACCTTTACCTTAATCGATGTCATTAAAACTGTTCAACTGGTCAAAAAGGTTAGTCCAGAAACAAAAGTTGTTCTGGGGGGTCCCCACGTTCACATTTACCCCGAAGAGACCATCAACCTTCCCGGCGTTGATTTTCTCGTTTTAGGTGAAGGGGAACGGAGTTTTCACTATCTGCTCGATCACCTCCATAGACCGGATCGATTGAAGGAAATGAGGGGATTCGTTTTTAAGGAAAATGGAAATATCATCAATACCGGCATCAGCGATTCGATTTACGATCTGGATAACCTTCCCTTTCCGGCCCGTCATTTGACCGATATTACCCGTTACAGTTCCCTTCTGGCCAAACGAGATATCGTGACCACCCTGTTCACCAGCCGGGGATGCCCTTACCGCTGTACCTTTTGCGATAGACCCTTCTCCCCTGTCATCGGTCGGGAGTTTCGCTATCGTTCGGCCAAAAATATTGTGGACGAAATGGAAACCTGCACCCATATGGGGATTTATGAGTTTCTTATTTACGATGATACCTTTTCTGTGCGAAAAGATCGGGTTATGGCCATGTGTGAGGAGATCCTGAGACGGAAGCTTAAGGTCGGCTGGGATGTGCGGGCCCATGTCAATACCGTGACCCCGGATTTACTCAAGGCCATGAAAAAAGCCGGCTGTGAGCGAATCCATTATGGTGTAGAAGCCGGAAATGACCGCATGCTCAAACTCATCAAGAAGAACAGTACGGTGGCCCGTATCAAAGAGGCTTTTAAATGGACCCGGGAGGCCGGCATGGAAACTCTGGCTTATTTTATCATCGGCCAACAAACCGAGACCCGGAAGGACATCCAGGACTCTATGCGTCTGGCACGGGAAATTAATCCTAACTACGTCCATATAACCATCCTTTGTCCCTATCCGGCTACCGAAATTTACCTGGAGGGATTAAAGACCGGAATTCTTAAAAAAGATGTTTGGAAAGAATACGCCCGGAACCCAACCCCGGATTTTCAGCCCCCCTTCTGGGAAGAAATTTTCACGGCCCAGGAGCTTCAAGAGATGCTGGTCGAGTTTTATAAAGATTTTTATATGAGGCCCGGCTATATTATTAAAAACATCCTGCGGATCCGATCTCTGGGAGAGTTTAAACGAAAAATTAAGGCAGGACTCAAGGTAATCGGTATGTCCGCCCATTAAGGAATGATGGTTTCTATTCAGATTATTTCCTCAACCAGGGAAGAAAAGGAAACGTGGCAGAAATACGTGGACCAAAATCCCCGGGCCACCTTCTTTCACTTAATTGAGTGGCAAGAGATTTTGAAAAAAGTCTACGGCTACGAACCTTTTTATTTGACCGCCGTACAGGCGGATCAAATCAAAGGCCTGTTACCGCTGTTTCAAATAAAAAGCCGGATCCGGGGTAAAAATCTGGCCTCTCTCCCCTTTCACTTTTTAGGCGGACCCCTGGGTGATTCCCCGGAAATCGAACAAAATTTAATAGATTATAGTATTAAACTGGCGAAAAAATTAGGATGCCAGGACGTTCGTATTAAATCTTACCATTCCTATCCACAACCCTTACAGTTGAATCAATCTTACCTTTCTTTTAAGGTTCTGCTAAAGGAGAATTTTGAGGAAACCCTAAGACAATTTGCTGAAACGACCCGGAGGAACATCCGGTCCGGTCTACGTAACAACAGGATCGATCTCGTTGAAAATTTAGATCAATTGAAAAGTTTTTATGCGTTGTTCGTAAAAAGTACCCGACGCATCGGTATTCCCCCCCACTCCTTCGAGTTGTTTAAGGAGCTTTGGGAGAAGTTCGGTCCCGAACAGAAGGTTCGCATCACCCTGGCCGTCTATGAGGATTCCTGCGTGGCCGGCCACGTGGCTTTAAACTTTAAAGGGAGTGTTTTGTACATGTGGGGAGCTTTGGATCGAACAGTTAAAAGTAAGGGATTCCAGGCCCTTCAAGGTGAAGCGATGAAATGGGCAATAAAAAATGGCTATCAATTCTACGATCTGGGTTGGACCCATCCCCAGGAAGCCGGAGCACTCCATTACAAAAAACATTTTGGGGCCCAGGAAAGACCGGTCCATTTCTACTCTTTGACCGCTAAAAATAAACTGGATTATCACCGGTCCTTTCCTCTGGCTAAAGCAATCTGGCGTAAACTCCCCCTGCCCCTTATAAAAATCGTTTCTCCCTGGCTGGCTAAACAGGCAGGTTAACCTATGACTCAAGATTACTATAAAAATCTTTACGATTTTCATAAACAGGTCGCTTTAGAAAAAGATGGCTTTTACGATAGTCGGGGTCATCGGCTAAAGCATCATCCCGTTCAACTCTGGGCTAGAAGGCAGATTCTGAACCTCCTGACTCCCATTCTTTCGGGTGAAGAGACCCTCCTGGATGCGGGTTGTGGGAGAGGAGACCTGGCCGTTTTCTTAAAAAAATACTTCCCCCATATAAAGATCACAGGGATCGATATCGTACCCGAAATGATTCACATAGCCAGACAGATAACCCGACCGTTATCTGGAATAGAATTCCATGTCGGTGAGATCCAGGAACTACCTTACGAGAATTGCTTTTTTGATGTGGTCGTCGCCAACAACGTCCTGCATTGTTTGTTACCCCAAGATCAGCCATCTGCTCTGGCCGAATTGGCCAGGGTATCCAGAAAGTATCTGATCTTGGAACTAAAAAATAAGAATTGCCTGTATCATTGGATCAAAAAGAAAAAAATAGCCCATCTTCCGCTTTACCCGGGTTCCCTTCCTGAAATGAAACAACGGCTTCGAAAAGATCATTTTGTCGTGGAAAAGGAAAAATACTATCTCTTTACCGGATTTCTCTCTCCCTGGGTTGTTTTAAGGGCAAAGAAAGAATCAGCTCCTGAAGATCTTCTCAAGTAACCGTTTTATTAAACCATGTTGGGTTCTATACCATCTCCTGTGATCTTCTTTAAAAAGAATTCCCCGGATATGGTGGCCATTCTGACCCTATTCCTGATCATCGTTCTCTTCTTCTCAAAAACTTTCTTTTTTCAGGAACTTTATTATATCCGGGACATCTACGGGGTCGGCTATCAATGGATGCATCTGGTTATAGAAACGCTTAAAGCCGGATACATTCCGTTATGGAATCCCTATCAGCTTTCAGGTGTACCCCATCTGGCTAATCCCGGTACCATGTCCCTTTACCCCCTCAACCTCCTCCTCTGTTTAACCGGATTAACCGGATCTACTTATATTTATTTTCTTATTCTCCATATTTTCCTGGCCGGAGTTTTCTTTTATGCCCTTATGCGCCACTGGAACTGCTCCCCCGTTCCTGCCTGGCTGGCCGCCTCCTCTTATATGTTGAGTGGATATGCCGTTGATTTTGAATTTAACCCTCCCTTTGCATGGATCCCGTTAATTTTTTTGTTTCTCGACAGGGCCTTAAACCCCAAACCCCGGACAGAAAAAAAATTATGGCCCCCCTTCAGTTCGCTCCCCTCTATTCTTCTGACCGGTGGTTTTTTGGGTTTACAGTTCTTAACAGGAGGTATCGAGGTTGTTTTTTTTACCTTACTGGCATTGGGCTTATATGTGGGGTTTATGAGTTTGTGGGGTTCAAAGAGTCGACTCAAGGTCTTTACGAGAAATACGGGTATTTTCATGTTGATCCTCGGGATAGGAATCTCCCTGGCCATGGTTCAATTCCTTCCCTCCCGGGAACTGGCTTTACAATCGGCCAGGGTAAAGGGATTGGATTATGAAGCTGCAAGCAGCCATGCCCTCCATCCGGCAGGTCTGATAGAATTCTTTATCCCCCATTTCTTCGGCAAAAAGACAGATATTTCCTTTTGGGGCGAACCTTTTTATGATAATCATTATGCTTACTTTATAAGTATCTACTTCGGCGTATCTACTCTCCTGTTGGGAATGCTGACCCTGACCTGCTTACGCCATAGGCTTGTTTCTTATCTGTTAATACTTTTGATTTTGTCTATCCTTTTGATGTTAGGTCCTTATACCCCGATTCATTATCTGGTATATCGCTATGTTCCTTTTATGGGAGGTTTGAGAATTCCGGTCAAATATCTGGTGTTGACCACCTTTGCAGCTTCGGCCCTGGGAGGTTTTGGGGCCCAGATCCTTTTGATAAAGAAAGAAGAAAGCAGCCGTTTCCTCTCCCCTTTGAAGAGGATCGGTTTTTTCTTTTTATGCCTGGGTGGGCTCCTGCTGGCTTTTCTTTTAGTGGATTTTTTAAGCCGAGGGGCTCTTTTCCAAAGAATTTTCGGAGGATATATTTCCCTTGAAAAACTTCAGGAAGCAACTCCCTATGTTCATAAAGAAATTTTCACCTCCTCGGTCTTTCTCTTAGCAGGAACGGGGGTGGTCATTCTGACCGTAACTTCTAAACTAAACCCTCGCGTTTCTGGAATCCTTCTAAGTTTTATTGTAACCATAGATCTCTTTTCGGCCCATCTCCATCTCCATCCTACGGTAACCGAACCATTTTATTCCGAACCCCCTGCCGTGATTAACCTCTTTGATAAAGACGCTCGTCTTCATCGCTTTTATCGATATGCCTACGATATTCCGGAAATTCCGGATTTTGTAAGGGAAGATCCCCTCAAACGTTATTCCTGGTTTAAGAATACCCTCTTTCCTTACTATAGCGTTCAAAACCATCTGTATGATGTAGCCGGAACTTTTTCCTTACGCCCCATGGATTACGGACTTTTGCTCCATGCTCTGGAAATTGCACCGTGGTCTGCAAAACTTAAGTTGCTAAGTTTGCTCAACGTCCGTTATTTATTGGGTTTTTCGCCGCTGAAGGATGAAAGACTTAGACCGATAGCCTTTTTCCCGGATTTGAAAATGGGAGTCTACGAAAATACCGCTTATCTTCCCAGAGCCTATATCGTTCCACGAAGTAGAACGGTCAAAAAGGGGGTTGAGGCTCTTAATACTTTCATCCGGGACGATTTCGACCCACAAGAAGAAGTTGTTTTATTAGAAGAAGGGCGGGAGGCGGGGAGTCAGAAACAGGAAGCTAAACGTGAATCCCGAATTTCAAGCTCCCTGTTACCTTCTTCAGACTATGAAAGGCGAGATCCTTACGCTCCCCCAGAATCCTCCTGGAAGGAACCCTTTGCCTCTCAAGCCCATGTGATTGACTATTCTCCGACCCGTGCAACCATAGAAACCGAGACTTCCCAAGGAGGTTATCTCGTTTTTGCCGATAGTTATTACCCGGGATGGAGAGCGTCTGTAGATGGACAAAAGCGTGAGATCCTGCGGGTTAATTATATTCTTCGCGCCGTTACTCTGGAGCCGGGGGTCCATACCATCCAATTTAAATATGAGCCTTTCTCCTACAAGATGGGATTATTTTTGAGCTTGATGGCTTTCATGGTATGGATGGGGTCCTGGATGATCCTTACTCTCTATCCTATCCGCTCCGTGAAGGGGAAGAAGCCAAACCTTCATCGCATTCATGATACCTAAAATGGTTTTACCGGTAAAGGTTTTTCCGCAAATTATAAGATCCGGGATGTCTGACATTACTTTGCTGGGACTCTGCTTTTTACTTATCTTTATTCCTTTTAATGAGGGTGGCGGTAATTCTCTGGCCTTATTCATTACCCAGACTCTGGTCCTTTTTCTGATAACCCTTCAGGTTATCCGGGGTCCGGGATTGGGAATCTTTTGTTATCCGGTAGACGTTAAAAACCCAGAACAGCCGATCTGGAACACCGGGCCCCGGACTGTATATCGGGTTCTCATTCTTTTGACTCTCTGGAGCCTTTGCTCCCTCTTTATTACGAAGTACCTCTATGCCACCCTTCAGGAAATAGTTAAGCTGCTCAGTTATGTAGGGGTATTTATTTTGGGTCGAGAATTATGTTATCATAAAAAGTATCCGGATATCCTTCGACTGGCCCTTCTTACGAGTATTTTTATCCAGGCTATAGGGGCTCTCTATCATAACTATCTAACCCCTGAAGGCCAATTTTTATCAGGATTTATCAATATTAATGACTTTGCCACCTTTCTTGTAATCGGCTTTGTCCTGCTGGCAAGTCGGATAACTTTATCCCTTGTGGGATTGGGGTATTTAACCGGGGCAGTTCTCTTAGGTTGGATGACACTGGCCACCCGTTCCCGAGGGGGCGTTATAAGCTTGATAGTGGCTGTGTTGGCTTTGTTGTACTGTCACTATAGAAAGACTTTTTATGGAGTCCTTACCGCTTTGCTTTTATTCTTTTTGATTCCAAATCCCTGGCGCACTCAACTCCTGGGGTGGAAACAGGGGGATCCCTTTGCCTATGATCGGATTCAGATCTGGAAGAGTAGTCTGGCCATGATTCGGGATCATCCTGTAGGGGGGGTAGGTTTAGGAACCTTTGGGGAGTATTTTGAGCAATATCGATTTCCTACGGAAAACTGGATTGCCCGTTATTCAAAAACGACCGATCTGGCCCATAATGAGTTCTTGCAAGTGGGGGCTGAGTTGGGAATACCCGGGTTAATCCTTGCTATAACTTTAGTTGTTTGGATATTCCGGTTCGGACTCCAGGGGAGAGCCTCATCAAAAATCAAAGAAAGCCTTCTGATCGCCCTATTGGCAGTACTTATTCAAAGCCTTGTAAATAGTGTTTTTCACTCACCGGCTATTTCCATTACAACAGTTGTACTCATGGTCCTTCTACTCCATGAGCCCAACGACCGGAATACCTTTGTATCTGGAAAGGTAGAGAGAGAAAATAATTTCCCACGTTTCCGTGCTTCACCATCTTTGCGTTTCCGTATCTTCGCATCCCTTTTATCCCTCTATTTTTGGACGGTTGTAATTCTTTACCCTTTTTTGGGACACTTCTATTATCTCAAGGCCCAGGAGTCATTGGATCGGGGTAAGCCCCTGGAGGCTATTGAGAAATTGAATCGGGCCCTGACCTACGTACCGATCCATCCTTATTATCATGATCTTCTGGGAACCCTTTATACCACAGCTTTCAAAAATCATCCCAACTGGGAGGCTTTTTACGGAGGAGTTAAAGAATTCTCGGAAGCTATCCATTGGAATTCAAGGGAAGCTCAATTTTATTATCATCGGGCCACTCTATATGTCGAACTCGCCAGACGGCTTCTCCCCACCGAACAGACTCTCCTGAAGGGAATTACGGACTATCACCAGGCCATTGCGTTAAGCCCCTTTGATCCCTTTCTGAGGTACAATTTAGCCTATCTCTATATTAAACTGAAGCGATATTCAGAAGCTCGGGAACAGCTAAAAAAAGCCCTGGATTTAGAACCTAATTTTATCGGAGGGTATTATCTCCTAAGTAAAGTTCTGTCGGCCCTTGGAGAAGAAGAAGCCTCCGTCCAAAAAATTGAAATAGTCAGAAGCCTGACCAGACGGTTCAACCCGGAATCCTATAATTCTCTTTATCTAAAGAACTTATTCCAAAGACCTGAAGAATAAAGTAATGAGATCATTTATTCTTAATTGACCGGTTTTATCCTGGTATATATATTGCTATCGCAAGCTGTAACCACAAAAACCTGTCTTATATGAAAACTTTTCCTATAAATTTTTTTACTTTGATAGTTTTACTTCTTTTTTTATAGAAAAATAAAAAGAAGTAACTAACAGGGTAAAAGCTAAGACTATGGACAAGAAAGAGTTTTATTATGTCTACCTGAAAACTTTGTTAGATGGGAAGAATCGGAGAGACCTGGGGGGTGTGGTGGTAGGAATCTGGATCTTACTGTTGGGGTTTGCTCTGCCTGGATGGGGGGCGATCTCCGATACCACGGCCGATATAGTGATCGGGCAGGTAGCTTTTAACAGGGGAACCGATAATCTGGTAGATGCCAAGGGATTTAATCTTCCTTTTGGAGTTGCCATAGATCGAAGTGTCAATCCGAACCGTCTTTATGTCACCGACAGTAAAAATCATAGAATTTTAGGTTATCGGGATATCAGTTCTTTTGTAAACGGTAATCCGGCGGATTTAGTAATCGGACAGCCGGACTTTTTCTCTTCAGGTTGTAATTCCAGTGGCCTGGGTCCCGGTTCCCTCTGTACCCCTTTAGGGATTATTGTCGATAATGCCGGGAATCTCTATGTTGCCGATAGTGATAATAATCGGGTCCTGGAGTATGACTCACCCTTTACGACCGATACTTTGGCGGACAGGGTCTTTGGTCAGGGCGGTAGTTTTAGTTCCAATACCTGTAACAATGGAGGCATTCAGGCAGGCTCACTGTGTGGTCCTCAGGGTATTTACATCAGTAATGCGGGAATTCTCTATATCAGCGATTCTAAAAATAATCGGGTCCTTGAATATAACAATCCCCTGACCTCCCAGGTAGCCAATAGGGTTTTTGGTCAGGGGGGAAACTTTGCAAGTAATGCCTGCAATAATGGAGGCGTTGCCGGCAATTCCCTTTGTCTTCCTGTAGGGATTGTAGTGGACCAGGCCGGGAACATTTATATCGTTGACACCAATAACAACCGGGTCCTCGAGTTTGATAATCCACAATCCGCCGACCCGGTGGCAGATAGGGTCTTCGGTCAGAATGGAAGTTTTGGATCCAACGTCTGTAATAATGGTGGAACCAGCCAGAATTCTCTTTGCTTTCCCCAAGATGCAAAGATAGATCCAAATGGAAATCTTTATATCGTTGATACCAACAATCACCGAGTCCTGGAGTTTGATAATCCTTTGACTTCCGATACCCAGGCGGATCGCGTATTCGGTCAGGGGGGAAACTTTAATACCAATACCTGTAATAGCGGAGGGGTTACTGCCGCTTCCCTCTGTACCCCCATAGGGGTTACTTTTGATAGTTCTGGAAATGCCTATGTATCGGATTTCTCCAATAATCGGATTCTCATGTATCAAACTCCTTTAACTTCGGATACCATTGCCGATAAAGTTTTCGGGCAAAAGTTATTTACAACCTTTTTTCCTGATTTCACAGATGCCCAGGGACTTTTTGACCCATTTGGGGTAGCCATAGATCGGAGTGTAATCCCGAATCGGTTGTATGTAACAGATACAACCAACAGCCGGATACTCGGTTATAAGGATGTCCTATCCCTTATTAATGGAAAACCCGCCGATTTGGTCATTGGACAGCCGGATTTCTTTTCGGCAGGCTGCAATACCGGTGGCATAAGTGCTTCTTCTCTTTGCCTGCCTATAGGCATTGCTGTGGATTCCAACGGAAACCTTTATGTCGCCGATTTTAATAATAACCGGATCCTGGAATATAACAGTCCTTTTACCACCGATACCATTGCGGATAAGGTGTTTGGTCAGGGAGGAGATTTTACTACCAATGCCTGTAATAAAGGAGGTCTCAGTGCCAACTCGCTCTGTATTCCTTTGGGAGTTGCGGTGGATAAATTGGGAAATCTTTACGTATCCGACAGTAATAACCATCGGGTTTTGGAGTTTGATAATCCTTTGACTTCCGATACCCAGGCAGATCGGGTCTTTGGTCAGGGGGGAAGCTTTACGACGAACACCTGTAATAACGGGGGTATCCATGCAGGTTCTTTATGCTCTCCCTGGGAACTTGCCGTAGATAATTTAGGAAACCTGCTGGTAACCGATCGGGATAACCATCGGGTTTTGGAGTTTGATAATCCTTTGACTTCCGATACCCAGGCAGATCGGGTCTTTGGTCAGGGGGGAAGCTTTACGACGAACACCTGTAATACGGGAGGAAGAAGTGCAAACTCCCTCTGTTCACCGCAAGGAGTTACCTGGGATAACTTTGGAAATGTTTATATTGCCGATGCGGGTAATCATCGGGTCCTGCTTTTTATGTCCCCTCTCACAACGGATCAGGTAGCCGATCTGGTTCTGGGGCAGGGAGGAAATTTTACCACAGCCCTCGCGAATAACGGAGGGATCAGCGCTAACTCTTTCTTTACCCCGGTGGGTCTTGGGGTAGATGATTTTGGAAGATTATACGTGGCAGATAATGACAATAATCGAATCCTGGTTTTCTTCCCCCCGCCACCCTCGGTTACCACACTGACCCCTTCCGTGGTTATTCCGGGGATTCGTAGTCAAACCGTCTTATCCGGAGCCGATTTCCAGGCCGCAATGACCGTAGACTTCGGCCCTGGCTTTACGATTCACTCGCTTACTGGTCTCCCTAACAATCAACTCCTGATCGATTTTACTCCTGGTATTTCCATCTCACCGGGCTCAAGAAATGTGACCCTCAATGCCCTGGATGGACAATCCTCTACCTTGGCTAACGGTCTTATGGTGATAAGAAATCCTTCTATCGTGGATTCATCGGATTTTGATAGGGATAACAAACTGGATCTTGCCGTTTGGCGACCTTCCGAAGGAAGATGGTATATTCAGAATTCCTTCTTAGGACTTACTTTTCTGGATTGGGGCCTGGAAGGGGACGTTCCGGTTCCAGGAGATTACGATGGGGATAAGAGAACAGACCTGGCGGTATGGCGACCCAGTGATGGAACCTGGTATATCTTTGGATCTCGAGGTGGCTTTAACTTCATACCTTGGGGGGTGGGAGGAGACATTCCGGTACCCCGAGATTATGATGGAGATCAAAAAACAGACCTGGCAGTATGGCGACCCAGTGATGGAACCTGGTATATCTTTGGATCTCGAGGCGGCTTTAACTTTGTAACCTGGGGGGTGGAAGGAGATATTCCGGTACCCGGGGATTACGATGGAGATGGAGTGATCGACGTGGGAGTCTGGCGACCCAGCGATCAGACCTGGTATATCCTTCTTTCTCAATTTGGGTTTCTCATCCAGAAGTTCGGTCAACCCGGTGATATTCCCGTTGCAGCCGATTATGACGGGAATGGAATTACGAATCTCGCAGTATGGCGACCAACTGATGGGACATGGGAAATCCTGGCAGGAAACAGGACCATCCCCAAGGTATGGGGTTTGCCAGGAGATGTACCGGTCCCCGCAGATTACGACGGGGATAAGAGAGTAGATCTGGCTATCTGGCGTCCCCAAAATGGAAACTGGGAGATTTTAACTTCTTCTTCCAGATTTACAAAATCTTCTTCAATTCAATGGGGATTTCCAGGGGATATTCCGGTTAGTGGAACCAGGGAATGATACCTTGCAAGTTGAGAAGGATACTTTAGGGCTATCATTGCCGGCAACGGCAGGAACGAAGTTTATGCTGGGCTGGGCCTTCGATAAATTCAGGGTGGGCACCGACGAAGTTCTTCCCACAATGACGGTTTTGGGTCTCAGGATTAACCGAAGTAACGGTAAGGTTAGTAGGTGTCACTTTTTTCTGTCTGAACACCCCTAAATCCCTATACACGCACCAGGTTAAGGCGCCCTCCCTCAGGGATCTCACCCTTATCCTGGCGCCTCTAAGCCCCCTCACCCCCTCAAGGGCTTTCTGGGGCAGGTTTTTTGGACCCGCCCCCTCCGACTCCCCTTCCTTCATTGCTTTACTCCCTGGCTTTCTTCATTAAACACAGTACTTCCACTCTTGAGATACTTGTCGGTAAACTGAGTAGGTCGTACCCTGGGATAAATAATACAATTTCTTCCTATTTGCACCCCTTCCGGTAATACGGCTCCTTTTCCAACCACGGTAATTCCCGTATAGAGATGGGTTGGGAACTTTTCATTGGGAGGGTTGTCCTCTCCATAACCCACTATAGACTTTGCGCCGACCTTTACGTCTTTATCCAGGATGACTTTATCCAGGATGACATCTTCTTCGATGACACAATCATGCATTACGACCGAGTTTCGGACTTTAGCTCCTTTATGGATAATAACTCCAGGCGAGAGGATACTGTTTTCCACGCTTCCACTGATAATGCATCCCCGACAGACGATGGAATTTACGGCTCTTCCCTCTCCCAGGAACTTAGCCGGGGGCCTGTCTCCCAGGTACCGATCTTCCTGATTGGTACGGACCCTCCACTTAGCAAGATCTAACCCCGAGTTATAGTCTAAAATATCCATATTGGCATCCAGATACGATTGAATGGTCCCCACGTCTCGCCAATACCCCTCAAAGGGATAGGCATAAATCTTATAGCTTGCTAACATCCCGGGGATAATATCCTTACCAAAATCGTGGGAGGATGACGCCCGTTTGGCATCTTCTAGAAGGGTCTTATAAAGTACCTCTGCTTTAAAGACGTAAATCCCAAGAGATCCCAGGGTACTCCTGGGTTTTTTAGGCTTTTCCTCAAATCCGGTAACCTGGCCGTCTGGATTTATAAATACCGTACCGAATCGGGTAGCTTCTTCAAGGGATACTTTCATAACGGCCAAAGTTAAATCCGCTTTTTTAGAGATATGGTATTCAATCATGGGAACATAATCCATCTTGTAGATGTGGTCCCCGGAGAGGATCAAAACCAAATCCGGATTATGATCCCATAGATATTGTAAATTTTGGAAGACGGCATCGGCAGTTCCTTTATACCAATCTGCACTCGTTGTACCTGTGTAAGGAGGAAGAATTTTTACCCCCCGGCGTCGACCCACAAGATCCCAGGCTTCTCCCTGACCGATATGGTCCATGAGAGAGCTGGGACGATATTGGGTCAGAACGCCCACATTCTCGATTCCCGAATACATGATATTACTTAGCGTAAAATCGATGATCCGATAAGCACCTCCAAACGGAACTGCCGGCTTGGCACGCTCACTTGCAAGGATATTCAGCCGGCTTCCCTGCCCTCCGGCCAGGAGCATCGCAACAATTTGTTCCATCTTTAGAAGTGCCTAAAGGGTTTAAAGTACCTAAAGTCTCCAAAGTTTTTTTTAACTTTCGTTCACTTTAGGTACTTTAAGCACTTTAAACACTTTAACCGCTTAAAAACTTAAAACCTTTTCCTTCACTTGAAACCCTTTAGCTCATTTTTAAGCCTGTCCGGAAAGTTGGTCACGATTCCGTCTACACCCATTTTAATAAAATAGGACATCTGGGCCGGTTCATTAACGGTCCACACCAGGACTCTTAGTCCATGTTGCCTGGCTCGACGAACAAGACCCGGGGTTACATAGGATTTATTTAAATGAAGGCCTGTAGCTCCCACCGATTGTGCTATTTTTTCAGGTCTTAGCAGTCTGGCCACATAAAGAACCCCTAGTTTGACCAGAGACCCCGTAGTCAGCTCTGGATTCATCTCTCTGATTTTTTTTAAACACCGATGATCAAAGGAAGAGATGACGACCTGATCCTTCAGGTCGTGTTTTGAGAGAAGGGTCAGTATTTTTTCCTCGATACCCCGGTAGTAAATGGGTCCATTTTTAATTTCGATATTAAACTGAACTTTTCCTTTCAGGCTCTGTAACACTTCTTCCAAAGTAGGAATTCTCTCTCCGGCAAATTCGGATTTATACCAGGAGCCTGCATCCAGTTTCTTTAACTCAGATAAAGTATAATCCCGGACGTATCCCCTTCCGTTGGTTGTTCTTTCCAGCGTTTCATCGTGAATCACCACGACTTCCCCATCTTTTGTCAGGTGCACATCTAATTCTATCATATCGGCTCCCATTTTCACAGCCTGTTGAAACGCCCTTAAGGTATTCTCGGGATAATACCCTGAAGCTCCTCGATGTGCAATGTTTAACACGTGACGGAAGGTCTCTGATCCGTTGTTAGTCAGGGGTTGTCATCGGTGGTAAACAACGGACCGGAGATCTTATCTTTTTTCTTTCGTCCAGAGATTTGTTTGTCTGGCGTCGGGTTCTATCCCAAAATGTTCATAAGCCAGGCGGGTTGCCTTCCGACCCCGTGGCGTTCGTTCAAGATAACCCAACTGGATCAAGAAGGGTTCATAAACATCTTCCAGGGTATCCTTTTCTTCACCGATGGCTGCAGCCAGGGTTTCCAATCCTACCGGTCCCCCGTCGTATTTTTCGATGATGGTAAGCAGTAATCTACGATCCATCTGATCGAGGCCCTGTTCATCGACTTCCAGCATTTTTAACGCCTTATCGGCCACTTCCTGGGTAATAACTCCTTGCGCTTTTACCTGGGCATAATCCCGGACCCGACGAAGGAGCCGGTTGGCAATCCGGGGAGTTCCCCGAGAGCGTTTAGCGATTTCCAAGGCACCGGATTCCTCGATTTCAATCTGGAGGATTCGGGCGGACCGCCGAACAATTTGTTTGAGTTCTTCAGGGGTATAAAACTCCAGACGGTGTACGATCCCAAATCTATCCCGGAGAGGAGAGGTCAATAATCCTGCTCGAGTTGTAGCACCTACCAGGGTAAACTTGGGAAGATTCATCTTGATGGATCGGGCACTGGGACCCTGGCCTACGATCAGGTCGAGTTGAAAATCCTCCATAGCCGGATATAAAATCTCCTCAACCACCCGATTTAAGCGATGGATTTCATCAATAAATAAAACGTCCTTTTCTCCCAAATTAGTCAAAATTGCAGACAACTCCCCGGCATGTTCAATAACCGGACCCGATGTGGTTTTGATATTTACGTTCATTTCACGGGCTATAATATAGGCCAGGGTCGTCTTACCTAAGCCAGGTGGCCCGTAAAACAATGCATGATCCAGGGCTTCCCCTCTTTTTTTAGCCGCCTGGATAAATATATGGAGATTTTCCTTAACTTTTTCCTGTCCGATGTAATCCGAAAAACCCTGAGGCCGAAGACTGGTATCCAATAAAACGTCTTCCTCGATTCGAGCAGGAATCGTATTAAGATTATTCCTTTGATTCTTATTCATCTATTTGTCCGTTGTCCGTTGTCCATTGTACATCCTTTCTGACAACAGACAACAGATTTTTAACCTGAAAAATATTTTAAAGAGATCCTGATAATCTCTTCCAGAGGACTTTCTATACCGATTTCAGCAACGGCTCGTTTAATTGCCTGTTCGGCTAAATTTCGTTTATATCCTAAATTTACCAGGGCCGAGAGTGCATCGCCAATTTTTTCATCTGGAGATATCTCCTCCGTTGCTTCATGGAGAGCCGAGGTAGCAGGAATTTTATCCTTGAGTTCCAATACCAACCTCTCGGCTGTTTTCTGGCCAACTCCCGGAATAGCATTTAACTTTAAAACATTAGAGGTTATCAGTGCATTCTTCAATTCACTTACAGAAATCCCAGAAAGTATATTTCGAGCCAACTTAGGGCCTATTTTAGATACCGTCAGCAAAAGTTTAAAAAGTTCCCGCTCTTCCAAAGTTAAAAAGCCGTAGAGTTCAATGGCATCTTCCCGAACTGCCGTATAGATATGGAGACCGATTACTTCTCCTTTTTCTGGAAGCTCATAGAATGTGGATAAAGGAACGGAAACCTGATATCCCACTCCCCCAACATCTATGACAATATATTCTGGAGATTTATAAATCAGCTTACCTGTAAGCCTTGCGATCACCCTTGTCTGTAGTATGGAAGTGGGGGGGTAGGGGAGGTATGGGAGTGTGGGAGGTATGGGGGTATGGGAGTATGGAAGTGAGGAAGGTATCTATACCCTCACACTCCCCCATTCCCACCCTTCCATACCCCCATACTTCCATACTTCCACCCTCCACACCTCCACACCCCCATACCTCCCCTACCCCCCCACTTCCATACTACAAATTCATGAGTCTTCTCTTCATTTCCGCCGAATGGATATGACAGATAGCTACTGCAAGGGCGTCTGCCGCATCTTCAGGTTGGGGGATATCTCGGAGTCCGAGGAGGATCTTTACCATTTGTTGGATTTGGTGTTTATCGGCCCGACCATAACCGACCACGGCCTGTTTAATTTCTAAAGGTGCATACTCCACAACCTCGAGGCCGGCTTCTATGGCAGTTACCAGGATAACTCCCCTTGCATGGCCCAATTTGAGTGCGGATTTTACATTTTTGGCAAAGAACACATCTTCTAAAGCCATCACTTCGGGCTGATACCGTGCAATAACCTGCTCAAGGCCCCGTTTAATTTCCAGTAAACGAACCGGAAAGGGATCCTTCGGATGGGTATAAATGGCTCCAAAATCGAGGGTCTGTAACTTCCTCTGAGATTCTTCGATTAAACCATAGCCGCTTTTAATAGATCCTGGATCTACGCCCAAAACCCGAAGGCTCACATTTCCTCCGCAATAGCTTGAAGTTCTTCCTGTGGGATATTAAAATTCGAATAAACCTTCCGAACATCATCATGGTCTTCCAGTGCTTCCATAAGTTTCAAGAGTTGCTGGGCGTCTTTCCCCTTAACCACCACCGTGGTTTGGGGGACCATGGTCACTTCAGCAAAGGAAGGTTTAATACCCAGATCCTCGATGGCTCTTTTAACTTTCTCAAAATCTCCGGGTTGTGTGGTAATCTCGTAACTCCCTTCCTCGATTTTCATATCTTCAGCTCCGGCATCCAATACCGCCGTCATTAACTCATCTTCCTCGATAGCTTCTTTATCTACGAGAATAAGTCCCTTTTTGTGAAACATCCAGGATACTGCTCCACTTTCGGCCATATTCCCTCCATTTCTGGATAGAATATGTCGGATCTCCGATACCGTACGATTCTTGTTATCGGTGGTAATTTCAATTAAAAGGGCCGCACCTCCGGGTCCATAACCTTCATAGATGGTCTCTTCATAGGTAACCCCCGGTAATTCTCCGGTTCCTTTCTTAATAGCCCGTTCAATATTTTCACTGGGCATATTAATGGCTTTGGCCGCTGCAATGGCTGTTCTGAGTCTTGGATTGGACTCCGGATCCCCACCTCCCATGCGTGCTGCTATCGTCAGTTCTTTAATCGCCTTTGTGAAAAGTTTACCCTTCTCCGCATCCGCCTTGGCTTTTTTATGTTTGATCGTACTCCACTTCGAATGGCCTGACATGGATTTATAGGTAAAACGTAAAACGTAAGGGGTAGAAATCCCGTGCAATATCTGCTTTACACTTTACGTTCTACGTTTTATAAGTTATGTTTTACGTTTTACTTCTTAACTTAAGAATTGCTAAAATCTTAATCTAACACTAGATTAGAGGAGTTTCAAATAGATGTCAATGACTTTTTGGAACTCGTATCTGGACCATTCACCGCCATAAAATGTCAGGCTCAGATTTGCCTAAAAAACTTGACTTTAACCGGAGAAAAGATGTAAATACAAATTGTCCGTTGTGTTTTGTTTGTTATCTATCCGGCGCTCATTAAACAACCGGCAACGGACATCAGACGATGGATACGGTCTCTTACAGAGCCAAGATCAATAAAAGCCAGATCGGCTTTCTGAACAGCATTATCGAGGGATATGATGGAATAGCTGTGGTTCGTACCGTGGATCCGAAGGAAGGTATTCTGGAGCTCTGGGTTTCTCCGTTCTTTGAAGAAATCACCGCTGAAGTGATGAAGAGCCTGGCGGAAGAAATTGGCCTGGAATATTACTATAAGGTGTCACCTTGATTCTAAACCTCCCCAATATTCTCACACTCATGCGCATATTCCTTGTTCCTCTGCTGGTTGTGGTGATTGTGACCAAATACAGTAATGTCCTGGCGGTAGTTATTTTTCTAATTGCAGCACTGACTGACTTATTAGATGGTTACATTGCACGATTTTTAGGTCAGATAACCACGCTGGGCAAATTACTAGACCCCTTAGCCGATAAATTGCTTATTTCTGCGGCTCTCATCTCCCTGGTCCAAATTGGAAGGGCCCCTGCCTGGATGGTGGTCGTTATTGTGGGAAGAGAGCTTGCCGTAACCGGTCTAAGGGGAATTGCTGTAACGGAAAATATTATCATATCGGCTGGAAGACTGGGAAAGTACAAAATGATCTCCCAAATCCTGGCTACCTGTGCCCTTATCTTAGGTCCTCAGAATATGGGACCCCATTTAGGAATTGTCTCCCTGTGGATAGCCATGCTGCTCACCGTGCTTTCGGGAGTAGATTATTATATCAAGTTCTGGCGTCAGCTTAATCGTTCCATGCACAAGGTTGAGTAAAAAGATAAATCACCCTTTAAGAAGTTTTCAGCCATGTTATACAAAAACCTGGAGGATCAGATTAACCGATATAACGATTCGGGATTATGGTTTTTATTTGACCGGGAATCCCGTCCCATTTGTCTCAAGGATCGAATCTTGGGATTTGAAATTCTTCTGGCTTTTACGTCCCCTACTAAACTCCAGAACTATATCGATGCTACGGGAGCTACCGGAAAATTTGGGAATCTCATGATGTTCGGTCCTCTCAGAGGAGATCAAATTATCCTGTTCATGGAAGAAGTTGCTCGAAAGGGTCAGGATGCCATTGCCGTCAATGTAGATCCGGTTACCCTCCAGTACGAAGACCTGCTTGTATGCAGTCGACGAGCCCAGAACCTCTCCACCAGGATCCAATTGAATTAAAAGGCTGTGGTTTCATCCCTGTTCTTGTTCCATCGAGAAGACAGATACCGGGCCTTTTCAGGAGTAAATCTGGCATGGAATTTCAGCTCCGGGTCTTGAAATCGGTATGGAGTTCCATAGACACAATGAAATCGGGATAAGCAGGTTTGTTGGCAGATAGGGTGGGTGAGTTTTGTCTCCAGGCATTGAGAAAGATTAAATCCCGAATCGGTTACAGCCCTTCCCGGGCATACGGTTATACAGGGGGCCGGGCAGTCCTTACACGGATCAAAGTTTCGATCGGGAATCTCAAAGTTAAAGGGAATGTCGGTCAAAAAGGCTCCCCGAAAAGATACCCAGGGTCCGTATTCGGGATGGATAAGGACCCCATGTTTGCCGACCTTACCTAAGCCTGCCAGGACGGCCATCTGCTGAAACGAGAGCCAAACTTTCTCTCTAACGAAAGGATAAACGGTTTTTGTTTTAAACCCTGCTTCCCGCAGTAACTTTTCACCTTCTGCCAGAACCAGGATGGTATAATCATCAAAGGGGTCTTTCCGACCCTGCTCAAAGTCCGGATTTTTTTGAAGGAAGTTTTTGTAATGCTGCCAGAAAGTAGATCCCCCATTTCCTATGATAAGGACCGTCCTGGCCTCTGGAAAGAGCTGTCGAATACGAGGGGCCTGGGGAGGAGCCTTGGTATCATACTCCTCGGCAGAGGCCATGCCAAGCAGGTTAAAACCAATGTTATCATAAAACCGTTTCAGTTTATCCAGATAATGAAGAATCATGGGATTATACCTTCCTCCCCGGCTTTCAGATGAAAGCCTGGCAAATAAGCGGATTCTTTACCCTTTCCCTGCCTGGTTATCCAAGGGGCATGGCACGCCATGCCCCTACTTCTCTTATATCTCCTTTCTCTTTTAGCATCTCTATCCGGCAATTTCAATAAAAAAATGGTATCAGGAGGGCTCCTGGTGAGTCATCGGGTAGCCGAACATCTGTTAGGTTAGTCTATTGATGGAATCTGACTGTGTATTTAACGATTAATGCTTCTGAGTGATTTAGCCAGAAGATAGAGAAGTGTGTGAGGGGTCGCTACAGACTAAAGAATGAGAAAAATGCCCGGTATTATTAACGGCCTTAATACTCTAATACCGGAGATGTCGCAGCTTATCTGGATTGCGCATGACATAAATCGCGACAATGATTTTTCTCAGTCGCCCCCAGCTAGAACAGCACGGGCAAGATTTTCTGCTTAAACTCTTTGCGTGGCCTGTTCAATCCTTCTGCCTGCTTGCGGGGCCATAACATTCACAATTTTCAGAGGACCCTCCAGGTTTAATGATGAGGAAGTGGAGACCGTGCAGCAGACAACGGATCAGTTTTTCGCAATAGCCGATCTATTACATTGTTTACTTAGTTTTGCTTGACTTTTAAGTAGCCCTCACCCCCGGCCCCTCTCCCCTCACCCCCTGTCCCCTCTCCTGTGTAGGGGCGGGAAGCCTCCCGCCCCTACGGAGAGGGGGAACTGGGGGGCTAGGGGGGAATGGGGGTGAGGGGAGTTGGGGCGTGAAAGCGGTTCTATGAGGTCAAAATTAAAGTAACAGTGTACTATCCACCGAAGTAGCGTGGTTGCCGAGTAAGGGGTGACGGTAGGATTACCCTGAATTCTCTTAATATGTTAAAGCAATCGAGGGTTTGATGCGATGTCGTGCACATCAAAGAGGTATACCTGTTTTTCTTTACCGTCGGCCAGAGCGTCATGGAGCAGACTTAGTTTGATATCTTCGCAAGTCGGATTTTTATGCAGTCCAGGTAATCGCAATCCACAGGTCGCCGGGTGACACGTCATCAAAGTAAAGCTTCAATTCGCCGGTTGGTTTGGTAAATGATCCGTCGGTGAGTTGACCGGACAGCAATCTTCCAAATCTATCATCGCGAGACAGTTCACCTTTCTTCGTACTATCAGAACGGTCAGGATTAGCGAAAATGCTGAGGGGAGATTGCTCGCTGCGTGCCAGTATATCTACCCGTGTCACGTGGTTCAACCGCCCTTGCGCCCAAAAGGGGTAGTGCTCCGGCTTCAGGGTAAACGCCAATTCGTGGCGTTGGCTGCTAGGCGGCGTTTGTGTCTTGAAGCGGTGCCACTCCGTCGGGAACTCATGACGCACGGAGAAGAGGCGCACCGAACCGGCGGCCTGCCCCTCCTCGATGAGTTGTTTGATCTGCGCCATGGCAGCGTTGCGCAAGAAGGAACCCCTTGGTGTCGCCTTTGCAATATATCCAGTAAATAGCAAAGCCGTCTGTACAGGTCCATCAACACGGAACTGTATCAAGGTCGGCGACGAAAGGTGGCATCCACATCCTGATAGATCTCTGACTTCAGGCGGAGTGGTCCACAGCGACAGTTTATGGTCAGACTGACCAATGGTAGAGATTCCATTAAGTTTGAGCCCGGGGCGACTCCGAAAAGGACCTGAGCAACCAGTTGCCTTTGGTCAACCCCTGTCTTCGGATCTTCCGACAAGTCATAACCCAATCGCCGCTGACGGTCCGAGAACGCTCTAATAACACCTTCCGTAAGGCTCTTCTTCTCCTCGGCGAATTTGCGGTACCCCACTGAAAACTGCGGCAGAACGTCTTTGAGGTAAGGCAAATCCACGAGCAACGCCTCTGGCACGCCAAGGCTCACAGTCCCTTTAATGTCTGTAGACTTCGATACTTCCTTGTAGGCAGAGAAGACATCGTTGGGAAGCCAGGCGCCTAACTGCTTTACCAGCTCCTGGAAATCCAGACGCACGTGAGCCCAGGATACTTTCTGCTTCTCGGGGGGAACGAAAGCGACATTGAACTGCATCCCATACCAGTCCAAGTCCGTGCTCATCACAAAGTCCGCATAGACTTCGGTTGGAACCCAGATCTCTGCCCTTCGGAAGTAATCGAGAATGCCCTCACTGTCGAAGTCGCCGGAAAGCTGCGTATCTGCGGCCTCCTGGTCTGTGACAAGCTCCGCGATTCTCTTTCTAGTTTTTTTGTTGATCTCATCCATCTTTATCCCTCCAGCAGTGTTTTCCTGATTCGGGCCATCGGATCGCCTAGAATCAGGTAGTTTCGGAAGTTACAGGTGCCAAAAGAATACTGCAGGAAGCTGCGCTCATAGGCTCCGACGCCCTTACGAGGCCAGCCGATACCTGAACCTCCACGACTCCGGCCGGTCAAGAGCCATTCAATCTGGTACGAGAGCGTCATGGCCTGGTCCATGTAATGAATAGTCATGCGACGGCAGCTTTCTCGACCAAACCCGATAGGCAGTCCGTGAACCAGCGCCTTGAGCATTTCATAATAATGGAGATAGGGATAGGACTTGTTTTCAACATCCGGGTTATAGTAATTAGACTGGTGCGACCGATTGACGTGACCATAGACTGCTATAGGCCCTTGGGGATTGGCAAGGAAAGCCTGTGCCAGCTGGCTGATAAAGGGCGCTGGAGGAGATACCCTCTCGGGCATCTGCAAGTGAATCCACTCCGGCATGGTGTCTCGATCGATGGTACCCGCTGAGTAACAAGCATGCAGGATAACGATGCCACCCGGGGACACAGGCCTATCTACCACGTCGGTCGCGCACAAGAGTCCAGTCGTGGAGCCCAGAGGCCGAGGTCCCAGGAAGTCGTCCAGCATGAGTGCTCCTTGAAACTGTCTCATATCTTCAAAGACAGCATCGACGGGTTGGCCTCTGGTCGTCAGGTGCTCAAAGCCGTGCGCGAAGATGAGCAAAGGGCTACGTGGCGGAACTCTCCTGAGCACTTCCAGCACCCGCTCTTTATACGCCCGACCGCGCGCCAAGACCTCCTGAGGCTTGGGCAGATCCGGCACCGCAGCGAGCGGCAGGACAAGTTCCGTATAGTTGCGCGCGTTGACGTCGTCATAGTCGGTCGCGATGTAGGTAGGCCCTGGAGGCTCACGGTCATCGAGGTCAGCCTCATAGCGGATGATCTTCTCTGCGTATTTGCGGTAGGCATCTGGGTTGGAGAAGGCGAGACGACCTGCGGCGCCAAAACTCTGTAGGAAGTACTGGAACTCCATGCTGAGGACATCGAAATCACCCAGCGCTAATAGGTAGTAAGGGCGCTCCTCGATAGGCATGCGGGATAACTCCGCTACAAAATTGTCTATCACTGCAGGATTATGCCCGTGGGAGAGTTCAAATGTGCAGCCACCGCGATGCTTAATTAACGGCTCCAGGGCTAAAAGCACCTGGTCGCGATCAGGCAGATCCTGAGGATAGATGACCGCCCAGTTATGAGGAACATCTACACGACGTGCCTTATCAAGCAAGGCATCGGGAACAATGTTGAAGTGGGCAAGCCGTGCAATCATGGCATCCAGCTTGCCGAATTGCCTCGGCCCCCAGAAGGCTTCCAGATAGATCGGTGGATTAAGCGATTCCGTCCGGACCCCAAGATCGCACTTTCGCTCAACCTCCTGGAGCACAGCTTCTAGGTCGGCGCTGGTTATGAAGCCCTCGATCGCCGACTCATCCGTCCGCCTCTCGTCGTCAAGCGCCAGGAACGATACCGGGATCTCATCTCCATGCGCGAGATGGAGCGCGTGCCAGAGCTGGGCGATGGCGCGCAAGTGGCCACTCGCAATAAAACCTAGGTCCGTTTGGCCGTCACTGTCAAAGAACCGACGAGCGATCAGGCGCGTCTGAGCGACCGAGCGACCTATGCGCACTTCAAAAGCGTTGATGTTGCCCGCATCTGGTGGATCAAGCTCCAGCACCAGCGGAATCGCTATCCCCACGACCGGTCCGTCGTGCGGAGGTTCATCGTAACGAATTCGAACTCTATATCTGCGATCCATTTCCGTAGTTACCTCCATTGGGCCTTCTGACCGGTATATGGGAGCCTAACCGCTCCGGGTTCGGCGGCGCGCAGCGCCGTCCGCTGCATGCTGTTGTTCGGCGGCGCCTGCCCCCGATTGATCGCCCAGAGTCAGCCCGCACACAGGCCGTGTTCCTACGCGCTCCCGCTCCACGTCACTGCGATCCAGAAGTCGCTGAGCTTGGCGTCCACGAAGTAGAGCTTGAGCGCGCCGATCGGCTTGGCGGGCAGCGTGATGTTGGTGAGCCTGCCGACGAGGAGATTGCCCAGCGAGGCGTCCTTTACCAAGGTGTCCTTTTTCGTGGTGCCATCACTTGTGTCCGCCTTGTCGGCCACCTCGATGCTGGCCGGTATCGGTTCTTGCTCACTACGCGCCAGTAGATCGACCCGGATCACGCTGTTCAACCGCCCCTGCGCCCAGAAGGGATAGTGCTCCGGCCGCAAGGTGAGCGCCAATTCCTGTCGTTGACCGGCAGGCGGCGTTTGTGTCTTGAAGCGATGCCACTCCGTCGGGAACTCGTGGCGCACGGAAAAGAGGCGCGTTGAGCCGGCTGCCTGCCCCTCCTCCATGAGCTGCCTGATCTGCGCTATCGCGGCGTTGCGCAGGAGCATGCCGCCTTCCCGCGCGGTGTAGCGGATGTGCAGGATCACGTCGCTGATGGTGTCGTAGTCGAACTGCGCCGGTTCGTCCTTGCTGGGGTTGGCCGGCAACTCCAGTTGCCACTCGCTGATGACGCCCGAGTTCTCGCAGGGCAGGTAGCGTTCGTCGCGCAGGTTGGTTTCGAACAGACCGCTGTCGTTCTGGCCGCTGCTGGTGACGATGGACTCGAGACTGCCGAAGTGATCGCTGAAGCGGTCGTCTTCGGCGCCCTGGCGGAGGTATTCACCATCCTGCAGGATGGGCGTCTTGCGGATGCTGCTTTTGAGCAGGGTCAGCTTGCAGTTAACGCTGGCATAGGGTCCGGTCACGCAGGGGATGCTCACGGCCACCGACTTGATGCGGCGGAAGTAGTGGCCGGGGCCGTCCATGTCGAAGAGCATCTCCGGCAGGCGTACGGTGCAGCGGCCCGTGGTGCGCAGTTGGATCAGGGCCAGGGGATCTACCTGCAAAAGGCTCACGTGTTTGGTCAGCTCGTACTCGCGGCGGTTCTGCTCGTGGTAGGCCATCTCCATGCGCTTGAGGTCGAGGTAGAGCCGCTCGCCGGCGAGCAGTCCCTCCTTGCCCGCCAGATACCCGAACTGGAGATAGCTCAGCTCCGGGTTGCCCAGTTCGTGTTGCAGCGCCCGCTCGGCCTTACGGGCGATGTCGAAGGCGAACTGGAAGCACTGGGCGTAAAGGCCGCGCACCTCGCGCTTCATCCAGGCGTAGAGGGCCTTGTTGGTCCGCTTGCCGTTCCGCTCTGTGCCCTCTTCGTTGAGGAAGCGCTCGATCTCCTCGGCGTGCTGCATCTGCAACCGATGGCTCTTGAGTTCCTGCTCGGCGATGGCCTCGCGGATCTGGGCGGCGCGCAGTTGCTTGAAGATCTGGTTGATCTCGCCGGCGGCCAGGTTGCTCTGGAAGGCCCATTCCTGCTCGCGACGGGCGAAACCGTCGATGCGGGCCGCGCGGCGTGCTTCAAAGTTGAGCCGTTCGGCGACCGCCTTTGCAGCATTCGCCGTCGCAGCAAGCCCCCAGCCGAAATGCGAACCGCCAGTTTCAGCCGTGCCGCCCACGCCCATCGGCTGGCCGTGGATCTTAACCTCGGGTATGACGTGAATAGCCGAGCTTATCGTGTTCAAAACATTGGCGATGTCCGAAGCAAGCTGCGCCCCCTCTAAGAACAAGGATTCCCGTACCTCGTGTGAGCTTAGCAGCCTGCCACCACTCAGGGCCTGCGCTGCTTGGGCAAAAGCGTCACTGGCAATATCCACCTCGATCGGCCGCAGCCCCATGGCCGGTTCCTGCTGGGTAAACTTCATCTTGGCCAGGCCGTCTTTGTCCAGCTCGTCCAGTTGCGGGATGGCTTTTTCGATCTCGTCGGGTTTTTTGCCCAACTGCCGCTCGTAGTAGGTGTATCGCTGCACGGCCAGAGCCAGAGACTGCAACAGGCCTTCTTTGGCTTTGATCGCTTCCTGCAGTTGCGCGTACTTCACCTGCTCCACCATCTGCATCACGGCGCGCTCGTGCTTGGCGCGCAGGAGGGCCAGGGCCTCGCCGTCTTCCTTCTCCATGGCCGAAAGCAACTGGTTGCCCAGGGACTTCACTTCCTGGGCAATCTCGGCGGCCTTCTGGATCAGGAAGGCGAAGCGCACCAGCGGCAGCGGCTGGTTGAGGCCGTTGACGATGGCGCCGACGTCCAGCCCAGCGGCCGCGGCCCGCGCCAGCAGCGCCGGGTCGATGGGCGGCTCGAACAGCGCGAGCTGACGGAACACGCCCTGGATGTTGAGGCTGTTGCGGATCTTGAACAGCCGGTCGGCTACCGTGTCCCAGTAGCTCAGGAGCTTGTCGTTGCGCGGCACGCAGAAGTAAAGCGCCCGTCCCATGCCGCGCACCACGGCGAGCCGGTTATCGTCTTTTGCCTCCGTATCGGGGAACGGCATGAGGTCGAAGGGAATGTCCGCCTCGACATCACGCAGTACCGTGCCGAATTGCTGCAGATCTTTGCGCAGATTGGCATAGGTCTGCGGTCGCACCGCCCCCTTCTTCGGCACGGCCTGCGGCCGCGGTCCCAGGATGTTGGCCGCCAGCACGTAGAGTTGCAGCGCCTCGTCGATGGCCTCGCCGGTGTCCTGCCGGAAGAGCGAATCGCCCCAGGCGATCAGGTTGTCGAGATAGGCCATGACGGTCTTGTACATATAGGCCTGCTGGCGGTAGCGGGCGATGACGTGGGGGCGGAAGGGTGCGTCCTTCCAGGCCTCGATGCTGCGGAGGGTCTCGTTGCGTAGCTCGGGGTCGGCGCCGGTGGCCAAATTGACCAGGATCTCCTCGATCTTTTTCACATCGGTGGTCTGGAAGGGGCGCACCTTCCAGAAGCGCTCCGGCGTAGGACCGTCGCTGTCGTCGGTGGGATCAAAGAGGTAGTGGAACCAGCGCTGCGCCTCGGCGTAGCGGCCGTTCTTGCTGAGATGCACGGCAATGGTAAACGGCACGTGGAAGAAGAGCTCCCAGTTGTAGACGGCATAGGCGCCGCCGGAGCTGAAGTCCAGCTCTTTGACCGGATAGGGCTGCTGGACCAGTGATGAAGGTTGGTAAGCGTTCCGGAAGAAATCGGCGTACAGGACCGGCAGGGGTCTGCCGTCGACCAGGGTGGCGTTGGCTTGGGCATCGAGCGTGACAAGGGCACCCGTGCTTCGCCGAACCATCGTTTGGGCAGGGATTATCACTGCCGTGTTTGCCGGCGGGGTCGGCACCGAATCATCGAGCGACTTGAGGACTTTGTTGCCCGCAAAGCGAACGGGGTTACCATCCAGGATGGTGGTAGCACCATCAGCGAGATACACGATCTCTCCAGCCGCCAACTGTACGGCTTTTCCTGCAGGATCCTTTGCTGCGATGGCGCTGGCCAGCCGAACGCGGGTGTTGTACTCCGTATCCGCCGCCTGCAGGCCCGATGTGCCCTTTCGGAGCAGCCGCTGCATCAACGGCTGTACGTAAGGGTGCTGGTGCAGCGTAACGCGGTAGCTGAGCGTGCGCTCTTGGATAACGAAATATTTGATCTCTTTGGTCTCAACGATACGGCCAGGGTAGAGGAGTATCTCGGTATCCACCATGCTGTGAAACTTATTGCTCTTGGCCAAAGTCAGGTTGCTCATGTTGTCCTCCATTGACTCAACGCTCCAGCCGCCCGACGCCGGTCACGCCCGCGCCGAAACCTGAGCGGTTGAGTTGATTGAGATTCTGTGCCAGCGCGGCGTTGAGTCCACTGCGACCGACGATATTCAACCCGCCGCCTGCCGCCGCAAGGCCGGAGCGGCCGAAGGTATGTTGCGCGCTGACCACGACCATGCCAGCGACTTCGCTGCCGGGATTGACGTTGATATGCCCTCCGAGAGCGGCTTGGTCGCCACGAGTCACAACCTCCACACCGGGCTGGCCGGCGGGACCGATCAGCACGTTGTCGAACGCCAATACGGTGGCCGGGTTGATCAGCCAATCCCGATCCAGCGCCGGAGTGATGCGTGCGGCCGGATCGACGGCAAAACGCCACGGGTCGCCGGGATCGGGAAGCGGGCCCTTCCACGGTATGGCCGGAACCATCACGATGTCTTTCCACCAGGGATATTCCGGTCGCCACGGTTCAGCCCCCGGCGTCTTCGTGACCCATTCCTGCCACTCCTCGATCGTGCGCTCACTGACGCTTGGCTCAACGAAGAAGGTGTGCCGATTGTCCTGATAGAACACCGGCTTCATGAGCGTGGCGATCTCACCCAGACCGCTCTCGATGGCTTTCTTAACAGCTTCCGGATTCGCTGCATTGCGATACGCATCCTCGGACACGCCCAGGGGCAGCAAGTCGTTGTCGCACGGCAGCAGGGTGTAGGCGTCGCCCTGCCCTAGAATATCCCGGACGACCGGCGGAGGGGTCTTGCCGGGTTCGGTGGTGATCCTTTCCCTGAAACGGACCTGGAGCACGCTGCTGCCTCGGTAGCGCGTGGCTTCTTTCGCGTTGGCGCTGGAGAAGGGGTTGGTGGGTGGGGCAAGATAGCTCGCGGCTTCGGGCGTGCTGTTGCGGCCAGCCAGGTAGAAGGCCTGATCTGTTGGACCTGTTCCAAGCTTGGAACCGAAGTAGACTGAATCAATGCGCCATCCTGCGATGGCCATGCTAACGCTTGTTCCAAATCCAAAATCGATATCGAAAAACCCTCCGGTTGGTCGCTGAACGGCCTGTGACCAGTTACCCAGATGGATGAAGACTCCAAGCTCGGAGCCGTCGGTGTCGTACTCCTTGGAGACGTGGACGAACACTTTCGTGGGATCAAAATACAGGACGTTCCGCACCACAACCGGACTCGGAACGTTCATCTGGCTCGACTCGCGTGTAGTCCACTCGCCATTGACGTACTCGCTCCAGTGCAGATGCGCCTCAATGTCTTTCCTGGGCGCTGGAATGGTAACCCCCTTGGTTGGGTCGGGGATTGTGGTATCGCTCGTTGACTGCTGCGGCTTCTCCAGGAACGTCACCCAGAACAGATACAACCGGTCGCGCCATATCACGGGCGCCAGATGGTCGCCCTCGATCTGAGCACTCACAGGCTCCCACGGCGTCCACATCTGGTTCTTGTAGCGGCGGTAGAAATACTTGTGGGGCACGCTGTAGGTACGGCCGAAAACGTGGAGCATCCGCCGCGCCGGGTCGGGATTGTCCTCGATGTGCATGGCAACGATGTCCAGCCGCGCCAGCTCGTCGAGTTTCTTCAAGTAGTTGAGGAAGGCATCTTCGACGAGATCGCTGGAGACATCGCCCTGGAGCAACGCCCCTTCGAGTTCGGTGAAAAGATGGGTTTTGTCGTCCCGGAACTCCGGCTCCAGCCAGTTTTCCGGGAAGAGGAAGATCTTGCGGTTGGCCTCCCAGACCCGGTAGCGCTTCATCCACTCCCACTGCTTCGAGTTGATGAGGGAGGGATGGACCTTGGGCTCGAGATTCAGCAGGCAACGCTGGATGAAGAGCTGCACCGAGGCGATGGCCAATCGGATCCGCGAGGTCTGCACCACCGGCTCCATGCCGGGGTCTATGAGGAAGTACTCGTAGAGCTGCTCCATGCGGGCGAAGCCATGCCGGTGCATGACGTGCGCCACCAGGGCATCGCGGCTTTGCTGGCGCAGCTTGTCGAAAATGGGCTGGGCCACGCGTTGCCAGGTCTCGTCCTCGAAGCGCGCCTGGATCGTATCCCTCAGGTCGCGGGCGATCTCAAAGCGCTGCTGCGGGGTCGCCGTGGCGCTGACGATGCCGGTCCAACGCTTGAGGGCCGCCGGCGACACGCCGAAGCGCTGGACGATCTGCAGCGCCTCCCACAGCCGTTCCAGCGGCTGCTCGCTGGCGAAGGCCGGACTTGCGCCAAACAGCACCTCGGCCGTGGCCTTGACCGTCGCCTCATCCCGGCGGGTGATTTGAGCGATCAGCGGATAGACCTGTTTTTCCAGCCTGTCCGGCGCAGTCGTGCCGTTGGCCTCGAAGAGGCCGATCAGGTCCTCGGTGCCGCCGGCCATCTCGCGCTTGAGGCGGGCGTAAGCGGCCAACCGGCGGAAACGGGCGAAGCGTTGTTCGGTGGCTGCCTTCTCGGCAGGCGTGTCGCCGACCGCTTCGGTCGGCAGCTCGCTCAAGGACACGCCGCCGAAATCCGCAGCGTGGGTCCGCAGGTAGCGGAGCTCCCGTTCAGTTAGCCCAAGACTTTGCACGAGCTGCAGCGACTTGGCGAGCAACAGCCACGCGCCCTCGGCGGCGTCCCAGGCGCTGGCCGGATAGAGCTTGAGCTGGGATAGCGGCCCTTTGGGTAGGGTTTCGCCCTGCACCAGCAGGCGGCCGTACCCGCCATTCAAATTCTTGAGTTCGAGGGTGAAGCGGTAGGGCACGCCGGCCTTCAATTCCAGAAACTCACCAGCCTGGTTACCGAAGATGGCGTTGTTGCTGGCGGCCGTGCCTTTGAGGAACACCGGCTCGGGCAGATGGTCGAAGCGCAACTCCGCCTCGGCGTTTTGTCTTTCCAGTTCGATGAAGAAACGGTAGGCGCCGGGAGTGACGACTTCCAGATAACCTGCGAAGCGCGCGCTATTGGCCGCATTCAGCGGATTGCCGTCCAAGTCTTGTTGGTCTTTCAGGCTCGTGTCTGCGCTGGCGACCACCGGCGATGCCTTCTGGGGTGCACCGGAGCCGTCGGCTGAATCGAAAAACGCTGCGCTCACGCCCCGGGTATCCGTCGCCGCGAACGCCAACAGCAGGCTCTTGCCATCCGCCGAGAGCAGGCTTTCATCGGTGACAAGACTTTCCACCAGCAACGGGTCGGCGCTGGTCTGGGCAACTAGCGTCTGCACAATGAACTGACGGATCAGACGATCCTGCAGGAACGGCAGAAACGCCTGGGCCAGCCGGGCGCGCCGCTGCCGTTCACGCTCTTGTTGCTGCGCCTCGGTAAGGCCATCGGGCATGGGGGAAAACAGCAGTTCGTAATCGGCATTCTCCAAAAACCCGCTTTCCGGTTGCACACCGGTCTGTTTGCGCAGGTATGTATCGAAGAAGGCGCGCGCCTGCTGCTGCACGTCATCAAGCAGCCCGGCAAAGACGGTCTGCTGTGCCGCAGTCAACGTGGCATTGACGGCCGCCTTCAACGCGTTCTTCTGCGCATCGAACAACACGCCGCGGAAGGTGAGGCGCTGTTCCTGGCGTGTGGTGTTGTAGGCGACTTCGCGAACGGCCGGATGAGCAGCAAACGCAGTCGGGGGCAGGCTATCCGATTGCGTCACACCGTTCTGCACCGCCGTGAACTCCGCCGTGCCGCTCAGCATGCCCATGAACTTCGTCACCACGTCCGGCGGCAAGACCAGCCCCAGCTTCTGTTGCAACACTTCGTCGCTCAACGCGGCGGGATCGTCCGGAACGGCGTGTTCGCTGCGAATCGCGGAGATCCCCTGAGCCAGCGCCTTGAGCAGCGCGACCGTCGCCTCGCGGTTGGGGCGATACTTGCCGGCGGGATCGAAGCGGTGGCGCAGCAGGTAGTCCAGATCTTCGATCTTCAGGCCGCTGTCTTTGACCGTCTCGACCGCCTCGACGAAGGCCAGCGTTTGCGAGAAGGGGTGATCCGTGCTGAGATTTTGCAGGGGGTTGCCGTCCAGCGCCTTGAAGGGATCAAGGCCGGACATCTGTTTGAGCGCGATCAGCTCCCGCACGCTGAGTTTGATCCCCTTGGCCAGCAGGCCGTAGCGGTAGAGCAGCGAGACGTTCGCCAGGGACAGGGGATCGTCCGGGGTCTTGCCGGCGTCGGCCAGAATGGCGGCGATGTCGTCGGCGGTCAGGCCCAGCGCCCCCTGCAGGGCAAGGAGATGATCCTTGATCTTGATGCTGGCGTCGCTCAGGTAGAGCCCCAGGGGATGGTCGAAGACCGGGTCGGTCTTGAGCACGCTCTTGGTGAGAAAGAGCTGGGCATAGAGCGGCTTCTTGCCGCTGGTGGGAATGTCCGCCCACAGGGTAAGCAACTTGATGCGGGCGTTCTTGCCGACCCTGACCCTCTCCTCCAGGGCCTTGAGATGGGCGAGATAGATGAGCGCCGTCTGCAACCAGCCGGGGAGTTGTGTCGCATCCACCAGCGCCGCGGCTGGGATAAACGTCGTCAGCGCCCGGTCGGTCTCCTCGATGCTCCAGCCCAGTTTCTTCCACAGCCGCACGAACAGGTTGATGCGCAGGAAGTCGAGCGGCCTGGCCTTGGCGCCGTCGGCGTATTGCAGCGTGGTCCGGTCGAAGTTGCAACTCGCATCGGGATCGGCCAGGACGAGCGCCTTATCGAACGGCATGTTGGCGATGGCGATTTGCAGATCGCTCACCGAGGTTTTGAACTCGTCTGCCAACGTTTTCAGCCGCTGCTCGAAGCCGGCTATTTCGTTGAGAACCTCCCAGCCGGTGAGGTTGGTATTGGGCACCTTGTTGGAAAGCGCATCGAAGCGCGCCTGATCGGCAGGGGACAGACTGCTGCGATCCTTGCCGAGCAGATCTTTGTTCTGCTCATAGAAGCTTTTGTGCGTCTGGTAGAAGCGCGCATCGGCGATGCTCACACCGAGCTTGTAGAGCAGTGCCAGCTTTTGCAGTTCCGGGTTGACGAAGCCGGTCTGAACGATCTCGGTGATCTCCTTGTAGGTGACCCCCAGGCGGCGCGAGAGGGCCTTGGCCGAGTTGAGATCGATGCGCTGACCGGTCTCGGCGTCGGTGGCTTCTGTCGTCGCTTCGGCTTCGCTGGCAAAACCGTACAGCTCGTACCACTTGGCAAGCGGATCGGAATCCGTAAACAAACTCCTTTCCGCCGGCACCAGGCCCAGCGACTCGATGAAGATGGCGGCGCGATCGTAGGGTTTGGTGGCATCGAACAGCGCATCGGTCGGGCGGAACACGTCGAGCAGCCGGTGCAGCGGGGTCTCGAAGTAGTCGCAGAACGCCCGCGCGGTGGCCAGCCAGCGGTCGAAGGGCAGCGCGAGCGGGTAGCGCGCGTCGGTCAGCTTCTCATAAGCCGCAGCGATCACGTACTGCGGCTCGGCCAAAAGCTCGGTGCTCGTGGCCTCCCCGGTGTCGCGGGCGGCGTCCTCCGCCAGCTTGCCGTTGGCGACGTAATACTCGAGGATTTCGTTGACGATGTCGATGTAGGGCAGCGCCGTGTGGGTGTTTTCGCAGGTCAGCGGGATGTGGGGCAGGTCGGGGCGGCGCTCGATGAGCACGTCGTACGGTTTCATCGGCTTGCCGTTACTGTCTTTATGCGGGTACTCCTGACCGCCGTGGGTCGCCTTCCATTGCGCTAAGAAGTTGGCCCACACCGGGTCCTCCATATCCACGAACTGCAGCAGATCGACGAAGTAGGCCGCCGGACTCAATACCGAGCGGCAGTGCTCGCACTCGCAGAAGTCCATGGAGCCGAACAGCGATTCCAGGGTCGGGTAGTGCTTGATGAGCTCGTTCCTGACGCTTTCATGCACTTCTGGCGCGGGGGAAAGGGCTGGGATGCCCGGACTGCTCTCGAGTTGCTTGGCGACGGCGAATAAATTGTAGGTGACACTGCTCACCTGCTGCGCCTTACGATAGACCAGTTCCGGCACGCCTCTCGGGGCCGGCTTTCTGTAAATATCGACGTACTTGGCCTGATACTGCGCGACAAACTGCTCCTGGGGGTAGGCCGTCACGTCGTAGGCCGAGGTGATCCCCATGGCCTGGAGCATGGGCATGGACTCGTGGTCCGGCGTGATCTGGTAGAGCCGCTGGAGGGTTTTGAGCTGTTGGCCGGCGGCCTGAAACTCGGCATCGCTCAGGCTGCCCCGAACCTCTGGCTTCGTTTTGAGAAAGACTGCCACCGGCGTCTCGCCCAAACGAAAGCCCTGCGCCGTGGCGTTTTTGAGCAGCGTGCGGGTGGCGCCGTCCGGGGCAAGCGGTTTGAACTTCTCGTCGGTTTCCATCAGCCGGGTCAGGACCTGGGTGGGATAGCTCAGGCGGATCTTGCGCGCCATGTCTTCGGCGTAGAGATCGAGGCGCGCTTCGACCGTGTCGGCCGCATAGGCTGGAGGGATCACGGTCGTAAGTTGCTTGCGGTCTGCCTCGGTCAGGTTGGACCGGCGCTCCGGTGGAATCCCCGCAAGCTCGAAGATTTCCTGTTTCCATGCGTCCGGACGGTGGAAATCCTGCTCGACCAGCGCCACGGGATCGGCGAGGTTTTTCTTGAGCAGGCGTTCGGTCATCGCCGCGCTGTTGCCGGCGAGATAAGCCAGCTTGCCTTGCAGTTGCAGCTGGCCGATCTGGGCGTTGCCGAGACCCGCATTTTTCGCCGCTTCCCAGAGCTGGGCGCCGTCCCCGCGATGGCGCAGGAAGACCTCGGCGAACTTCGCCCGCGCCTGCTCGTCCAGACCGGATCCCTTCAGCAACTCGCCGTAGGTCGAGGCCGATCCCGGCGCTGGCAGGTTGAGGCGCACGCGGTTGCTGAAGGCGGCAAATTGCGTTTTGAACGCGGCAACAGCTTGGTCATCGAGCGCCACGATGCCGGCCTCGCGCACCTTCTTGAGCGCTTCTTCCACCGTGTCCGGCTCCACCTGCGCCAGTAGCAGTTTGTCCGATGGCAGTCCCGCGCGCAGCAGGCCGTACAGTCCCTCCGAGGGCAATCCCACCTCGGCGTCGGCGGCGAGTCGTTCGGTGATCGCCGCGAGCGCAACGAGCCGCGCGTCCCAGCCGGTGGCGCGGTGCAGCACGGTGATGTCCTGCCGCTCCCCGTTTTCTTTCGCTTCCGCCAGACGGCGGATCTGACCGACATGGGGCGCAAGATCTTTGACCAGCCGGCGGTACTCGGCCTCGAGGGGCTGGGCCTCGGCGGGAACCACGAGGTTGAGGCTGGCCCGCTCCGCCGCCGTCAGGCCGTGTAGCGGTTTGGTGAGCGCGATTTCTTGGCCGTCGGCCTTGACGGCCCGCACCTCCAGCACCGGCTCGGCCGCGCCAGGGTCGTAGGCGAAGGCATAGCGCCCGCCGGCCTGCGCAGCGGTTTCGGCCAGCAGCGTCGTCTGGCCGCCGAAGTCATGGCGGTAGAGCCGCAAGCGCAGGTTTTCAGCGGGTTGACCGTGCTCGGTGACGACGACTCCGCGGATAGTCTCGTACCGCTCAACGCGCAGCACGATGGGATCGCGCCGGGGCTGGAAGTTGGGGATCACCCCACCCCCGCCGGGGATCTCCGGCAGGGTGTACTCCAGCGGGGTTTCATCGCGAAACACCTTGAAGAAAAGGTTGGGGCCGCGCTCGCCGGTTTGGCCGGTGAAGTCCGAACGCTTAAAGCGGAACGTGGCCAGGCCCTCGGCGTCGGTGGTCGCCGGTTCCCCCAAGGGAACCGGCGGCGACTGCGGATCCTGATGGAACAGTTCCACGCCCAGGCCGGCGATCGGCTGGCCGCGGGCATCCACCGCGCGGCAGAGCACCGTGTAGCGGCTGTCCACGAACGTTGCCCCGCCGCCGTCCAGCACGCCCAGCTCCTTGAGCAGGCCGTTGAGCGCATTGGCGGTCGGTTCATCAACCTCGCCGGTGGGTGGCAGCCGATGTTCTTCCTGGAATCGAGCCACCAGTTTGGCCGTGGCGCTGCCATAGAGTTGTTCGGCTCGCTCGCGTTGCAAGGCTTGCAACAGCTCCCGGCGCGCGCCTTCATCGTTGGCGAGCAGTAACCCGCGTTCGAGTAACAGCCGTAGTGCGTCCTGCAGATCGGCCACCTGCGGCCCGCGCATTTGTCGTTTTAAGGGAAAGATGATCGTGTTCATGCTTTATTCTCCTCAGCTT